>NZ_CAXBVX010000002.1:0-68651 GCF_963979125.1 uncultured Candidatus Puniceispirillum sp. | reverse complement strand
GCTGAAGTGCAGGCGTGGTGGCATCAGGAAACTGGCTATGTGCCAATCACAACAGCCGCTTATGATCTGTCAAAGAAGCAAGGTTTCTACGATACAAACCCGGGTACAGACACAGCTATTAAACAGCTGAATCTGAACACGCCAACAGCGAATTCTAAAGGTCTGCGTTTTGGTAATTATGTTCAGGTCCGTGATGTCATCAACGAAGAAATGGAAGCCATCTGGAGTGGTGCCAAATCGTCAAGTGATGCGATGGATGAAGCTACCAAGCGTGGTAATGTGCTTCTTCGCAAGTTCGAGCGTGCAAATAAATAACGCCTAAATTGCTACCCCATGGTCACCTGATCATGGGGTAAGATGCTTTTCAGCTTTGGATTTTTTTATGCAAGAACGCGTTATCTTTAAATCCCGCTCTTTGCCTTATTTGCTGGTCGCGCCGCAAATTATCATCACCTTGATTTTTTTCCTCTGGCCAGCGGCACAGGCTTTGTATCAGTCATTTTTGATTGAAGATGCTTTTGGTTTTAGTTCTGAATTTGTCTGGTTCGAGAACTATCAAATGCTATTTGAAGATCCTTATTATATCGATGCTTTTTTGCGTACAGGCCTTTTCTCATTAGCGGTAGCGGGCCTGTCGATGAGTTTTGCCTTAGTCCTTGCTGGCTTTGCTGACCGTGTCATAAAGGGAGCGCTTATCTATCGTACCTTTCTGATTTGGCCTTATGCTGTCGCCCCTGCATTGGCGGGTGCCTTATGGGTATTCATGTTTGATCCCACACTTGGCATCTGGACATATTTTTTGAAATTTGTCGGTGTTGATCTGAATTACAAACTGAATGGCAATCACGCTATGACGCTGGTCATTCTGGCCGCAGCATGGAAACAGATTGCCTATAATTTCCTGTTTTTCCTAGCGGGCATGCAAGCCGTGCCACGCTCACTGATTGAGGCGGCGGCGATTGATGGTGCCAGTCCGATGCGCCGTTTCTGGACAATTATTTTTCCACTTTTATCACCAACGACCTTTTTCCTGCTTGTTATCAATACAGTCTATGCGTTTTTCGATACCTTCGGGATTGTCCATTCTTTGACCAGCGGTGGGCCTGCAAAATCAACCGAAATTCTGGTCTATAAAGTGTTCAATGATGGCTTTATCGGCCTTGATCTTGGTGGGTCTGCGGCACAGTCGGTTATTCTGATGGCGATTGTTATTTCGCTGACTATTTTCCAGTTCCGTTATGTCGAGCGAAGGGTGCAATATTGATGGTTGAAAATCGTCGCTTTCTCAGAATTGTAACGCATATTGTCCTCATTCTGGGCATTGCCATTATTGCGATCCCAATCTGGATTATGCTTGTGGGTGCTAGTCATGATGGCGTTCGGATGTTACAGGTGCCAGTCCCACTTATGCTTGGCGACCAATTCTGGGTGAACTTCAACGCGGCATTATTTGGCACTGGTCTTGAAGGTACCGAAACCGCGCCAGTATGGCTGATGTTGCTGAATAGTTTAATTATGGCGCTCAGCATCACCTTTGGTAAAATTATCATTTCATTGCTGTCGGCATTTGCGATTGTCTATTTCCGCTTTCCCATGCGCATGCTGTGCTTCTGGATGATTTTCGTGACCTTGATGCTTCCGGTTGAGGTTCGTATTATTCCAACATTCGAAGTTGTGGCTAATCTTGGCATGTTGAATAGCTATGCGGGTCTGAGTATCCCGCTTATTGCGTCGGCTACCGCCACGTTTCTGTTTCGCCAGGTCTTTATGACAATTCCGGGCGAACTTGTTGAATCAGCTCGCATTGATGGTGCCAGTCCGATGCGCTTTTTCATTGATTTCCTTATTCCGTTGTCGCGGACAAATATTGCGGCATTGTTTGTTATTTTATTTATTTATGGTTGGAATCAGTATCTATGGCCGCTGATTATCACCACGGATCAGGCAAATTACACCATTGTCATGAGCATCAAACAAATGCTTGAAGCGGCCGAACAGTCGCCTGTTTGGAATATCATCATGATGACCGCGCTTTTGGCAATGTTGCCACCGGTGCTGGTTGTGATTTTGATGCAAAAGCTATTTGTCAAAGGCCTTGTCGAGTCTGAGAAATAGGTATCACCCTGCGTGAAGAGAGATTGAAATGGGCAATATAGAATTTAAAAATCTACATAAATCATATGCCAAGACAGAGGTGATCCACGGCATTGACGGACAGGTAAAGGACGGGGAATTTGTCGTTATCGTTGGGCCGTCCGGATGTGGGAAATCAACCCTGTTACGCATGATCGCGGGACTGGAAACGGTGACTGACGGCGATATTATCATCAATGGAAACCGCGTAAATGACCTAGAGCCTGCCGCGCGCGATATTGCCATGGTGTTTCAGACCTATGCGCTATATCCGCATATGTCGGTTTTTGAAAATATGTCTTATGGGCTGAAAATTCAGAAAGTCCCGCGCGACGAAATCAAACGCCGGGTAGAGGCCGCCGCCGCCATTCTGGAAATTACCGATCTGCTCGATCGCCAGCCACGTCATATCAGTGGTGGTCAGCGCCAGCGCGTGGCTATGGGGCGCGCTATTGTGCGCGAACCGGCGGTGTTCCTGTTTGACGAACCATTGTCCAATCTGGATGCTAAATTGCGGGTTCAGATGCGTCTGGAAATCAAAAAGCTTCAAGAACGCCTTGGCATTACCAGCGTTTATGTAACCCATGACCAGGTTGAAGCCATGACCCTTGGTGATCGCCTTATGGTCATGAATGCGGGTGTTGTTGAACAATTCGGCATGCCGATTGATCTTTATCAAACACCAGCGTCAGTTTTTGTTGCTGGCTTTATTGGTAGCCCGTCAATGAATTTTCTGTCGGCAAAGCTAGATAAAGTAAAGCGTGTTATAACGCTGGCAAATGGGGATAAAATAACACTTTCTGCGGCGGTTAAATCGGACAATTCACAAACTGTAACGGTTGGTATCCGCCCTGAGCATCTAACCGTCATGACAAGCCGGTCAAAAGCGGCGGCGTCGATTACGATAACGGTTGATATGGTCGAACAGCTTGGTGCCGATACACTTGTGCATGGTATTCTTGATGGGTCGGACTCAACGATAACAGCACGTTTGTCAGGCGTTCAGAATTTCATACGCGATGCCAAAGTTAAGCTTGGCTTTGCGCTTGAGAATATCCACCTGTTTGATGCAACGCACGGCAAACGCCTTGATTAGACATGGGTCTGGCACCAGTTCGACTATTTGTATTGATGGGGATCACAGGATCAGGCAAGTCATCTTACGGCGCCATACTGGCTGATCGTAAAAAGGCGACATATATTGAGGGAGATGATTTTCATCCGCCTGCAAATATAGCCAATATGTCGGCGGGCATGCCGTTGAGCGATGATGATCGCTGGACATGGCTGAAAGTGGTGGCGGCGCAGATGACAATCCCGACAGGTGTCGTTTTTGTCGGCTGTTCGGCTTTGCGTAAATGCTATCGGGAATATCTGACCAACACGGCAGGGATGCCAGTGCATTTTATCTATCTTGATGCGGATCGCCCGATGATTGTCAAACGCATGACCGCACGCGATAACCATTTCATGCCAATCAGTCTAATTGATAGCCAGTTTGACGTTCTTGAAGTGCCAGACGATAAAGAGTCAGCAAGCCATATTGACATAAGCGGAAGCAAGGATGCTGTCATTACCAGAATTCTTGCCGCTATTGACCCACTCATATAGATATTTGTTATCTATTGCGCGGCTTTCATATGTGCGCATTCAGGCACTGGCGTTGTTACTTTGCCGTCATTGAAAAACCGAAGCAGATTTTCAATTGTTAAATCGCCCATAGCGCGCCGTGTTTCTACTGTGGCACTTGCCACATGCGGGGTCAGCGTTACGTTATCCATTCCGAATAAGGCAGGCGGCACGTTTGGCTCATTGGCAAACACATCCAGTCCCGCCCCGCCAAGGCTGCCATCTTCCAGCGCCGCAACCAGCGCCTCTTCATCGACAACCGATCCACGCCCGACATTGATGAAAACACCCTCTGAACCCAACGCATCAATGACCGCACGGTTTACTTTTTTATGGGTTGAGGCATCGCCTGGCGTGATCGCGATGAGATAATCGACATCTGCCGCCATTTTGGCCAGATTATCATAAAAGCGGTATGGCAGATTGGGCCTTTCAGTGCGCGTATGATAGGCAATGTCGCAATCAAATGCCGCCAGCTTGCGGGCAATTGTCTGACCAATTCGTCCTAGCCCAAAGATGCCAACCTTAGTGCCTTCGATCGATCTGGTCAGTGGTGCATTGCCCTGTTCTTTCCAGCGTCCCGAGCAAACCCATTCATGGTCATGCACCAACCGGCGGCTCACCGCCAGCATCAGCATGATCGCCGTATTGGCGACATCATTATTCAGCACAATGGGTGTATGCGTGACCATTATATCGCGGGCATTGGCGATTTTGGTATCAATGGCATCATAGCCAACGCCATAACAGGAAATGATCTTCAGATTATCAAGTCCAGCCATGATCTCTGGCGAAACACCATCATGGCCATTCGTGGCCACGGCGGCAATTTCGGCACCATATTTAGCTAGAAACGCGTCCTTATTGTCAATATCATCCCAAATATGAACGGTGAAATTTTTGGTGAATTCTTTCATCATGATCGGCGTTGCCCCACCGATCAGCAGCATTGAGGTCATTTTGGCGTCCCTAGTTCATATGCACCATGTTGTGACATAAAGATCAGCTATCTTGCCCGACTATTTGGTGCTGTTGACCCAGCCCATCGATCCAGACATCCATAACATCACCCTCTTTCAGATAAACAGGCTTTGGCTTCATGCCAAGGCCTACGCCTGGCGGGGTGCCTGTTGAAATCACATCGCCCGGATGCAAAGTCATTAATTGTGAAAGATGCGCTATGCATTCGGCAACACTGAAAATCATTGTCTTTGTATTACCTGTCTGGCGGCGTTCACCATTCACATCGAGCGTCATATCTAGATTTTGCGGATCGCTTATTTCATCACGTGTCACCAGCCATGGACCAATCGGACCAAAGGTGTCGCATGATTTACCTTTTGTCCATTGGCCAGTCAGCTTGGCCTGAAAATGCCGTTCGGACACATCATTTGCCACGCAATAGCCAGCGACATAATCGAGCGCTTCGTCTGGCGTGACATATTTGCATGCCTTGCCAATCACCACGCCTAATTCGACTTCCCAGTCAGTTGCGTTTGAATTGCGCGGGATCATCACCTTGTCATTTGCGCCAATAATTGCCGAGGTCGCTTTCATGAACAAAATTGGATGCGCTGGAATATCGGAACCTGTTTCGGCCGCATGATCCGAATAATTCAAGCCGATACACATGAATTTGCCAACACCATTTACGCAGGCGCCAATGCGTTGTTCCCCCTGAACCAGTGGCAAAGATACGGGGTCAAGCGCACGTAATCTATCAAGGATGGCATCCGATAACATATGACCGTTAATATCATCAATATGCGCTGATAGATCACGGATATTGCCATCTTTATCAATCAAGCCGGGTTTTTCAGAGCCAGTTTGGCCATAGCGTAAAAGTTTCATGATTATACCTTTTATCTAAAAGATTATATTAAGCTGAGTGACCGTTTCAGGGCAGGCATTTTTGCATATTTTTAGCTGTTTCAAAATTAGCTGTTTCAAAATATGTCCTAGCCAAACTCGTTAGAGAATAAATGTTTGGGTGCCAATGCCCCGATATGCGTAATCACGATCGCGGCGCATTTATGCGCGGCCTTGATGGCATCATCGATGCTGTCGCCAGCCGCCAGCCGTGCCATGATAGCGCCGTTAAAGGCATCACCTGCGGCAGTGCTGTCGATCATGCTATCAATCGGGCAGGGGGCATAATGCTGATGCCCCGATGCTGTCGAAAATAAGGTTGGTGCAGACCCATTTTTGACAATAACCGCTTCTGCCCCTAATGCCAGATAGCGCGTAGCAACATCAATGTCATCATTGTCGCCAAAGGCCATTTTCTCATCATCTAAACTTGGAAGAATAACATCGACAATGCGTCCGGCCTCGGTAATGGCTTCGCGCATCTCATCCATACTATCCCATAATTTTGGGCGGATATTGCTGTCAAAAAACACTGTCTTGTCAGCATTCTTGGCTGATGCAATCAAGCTCAGCAAATGTGCGCGGTCATCGGGCGTCAGGATTGCAAGGGTAATCCCCGATAGATAGATATAACGCGCATTCGCCAGCTTATCGGCCAGTTGTTCGGGATCACGCATCATCAGTCGGGCGGCTGAGTCATTACGCCAATAGCTGAAGCGTCTCTCGCCGTCATGAAGCTGGATCATATAAAGGCCGACTGTCCGGTTTTCAATCCTTGGGATATTGTCACAGGTGATATGATGGTTTGCCATGAAATCGATCATGTCATCAGATAGCTGGTCGGTGCCAAGGCCCGTATGCAACGCCACGCGCCAGTCTTGAGGCATCATCATACGCGCATAATACAGGCTGTTAAAAACATCACCGGCAAAGCCACGTTGCAGTAAATTTGGCGTCTGGGTGGGTGCCAGTTCGACCATCAATTCACCAATGCCAAGACATAATGTCATTGCTTATTCCTTTTGCTCATGCGCTAGCGCATGGATGATGCCGCGTAATTCGGCCAACCCACGCATACGTCCGATCAATGGATAGCCGGGATGTGTGCCGCGCCCTATATCCGAAAGCAATTCATGCCCATGGTCAGGGCGAAATACAATCTGGTGATCGGCGCGTCCCCTTTGCCGACGTCGTTTTTCTTCATTCATCAGGGCTTTGACCAGCGCCACCATATCGACATCACCATCTAGATGGGCGGCTTCCTGAAACGATCCATCAGCGTCCTTGCTGACATTGCGCAGATGCGCAAAATGTATCCTGTCGGCAAATTCGGCGGCGATTTGCGGTACATCATTATCGGGACTGGCACCTAGTGATCCACTGCACAAAGTCAGCCCGTTTGCCATGTTATCGACCTCATCCATGATCCATGCAATATCGGCGTGGCTGGACACAATGCGCGGTAGCCCCAGAACATCACGCGGGGGATCATCAGGATGTACGCATAGCCGCATGCCCAACGTGGTGGCAGTCGGGATAACCTCATGTAAAAAGCGGCTGTAATTTGCCCGTAAGCTGTCGCGGTCAATATCTTTGTATTTTGCCAATTCATCACGAAGCTGACTGATCGAATAACGATCAAAAGCACCAGGTAATCCAGCCATGATGCTGGCCAGCAAACGGTCTTTGTCATTTTGCTTCATCTGGTCAAAACGCTGCTTGGCAGCGTCAACAATCTCAGGCGTATAGTCGGCTTCGGCACCATCACGTTCGAGCATGAATATTTCAAATATCGCCATTTCTTGACGGTCAAAGCGTAAGGCCATGCCGCCGCCTTTTACCGGCGCATCCAAAGTTGTTCGCGTCCAGTCAAGCAAGGGCATGAAATTATAGCAGATCGTATAAATGCCACATGCAGCCAGATTGGCCATTGATTGCCGATAATTGGCAAATAGCGTACTCAGGTCACCTTCACCGCGCTTAATACGTTCGTGAATTGGCAAGCTTTCAACAACCATCCAGTCCAGTAAACCTGTATTAGCAACCATTTTCTGCTGTGTACTAATCGCATCGACAGGCCAGATTTCACCATAGGGAATCTCATGTAACGCTGACACAATACCCGACGCACCTGTTTGCGTGATTTCGGGCAGGGTAATCTTGTCCAGAGGGCCAAACCAGCGCCATGCTTCAATCATGTTGCCTCCCTTGTCGCTTGGCGCAAACACGCGTCAATCCCGTCTTTGCCAATCTTGCGGTACCAGTTCATGATGCGTGAAACAAACATATCATGGTGGGCTAAATCGGGGCTGAAAACACTGTCTATTTCCAGCATGGCTGTCACATAGGCATCATTATCTATTGTATCATTTACGATCGCGCCAAAGCTATCGGCCAGCGGGTCATTAATCACATCACCCATCATATACGCTGATCTGATAAAAAACATCCAGCCAGCAATTATAAGACACAAACCCGAAACAGATCGCCCCGCTTGCAGATTATCGGCGATAGGTTCAAGAATACGCGGGGGAAGCTTTTTTGACGTATCCGTTGCGATTTGTACTGTTTGATGGACGATCGCTGAATTGCCGTAACGTTTCCGCAAAGCCTGACAATAATCGGCAATATCAACCCCACGTGGCACATCAACCGACGGACAGATTTCCCATCGCCACAGATATTCGACAAAATCGGATAAGGCAGGGTCACTGATCGCTTCGCTAACCGTTTCCTTGCCACTTAACAGTCCAAGAATGGCCAAAGCTGTATGGCTGCCGTTCAGACAACGCAGCTTCATGCTTTCAAAGGGCGCGACATCCGCAACCATTTGTGCGCCAACAGCAGCAAAATCAGGTCGCCCAAGAGCGCCGAAATCATCTTCGATCACCCACTGACTAAACGGTTCATGTATAACAGGGGCATGGTCTTCATACCCGATGATTGTGGCCGCATACGCGCGGTCAGAATCCGTTGTCGCCGGGACAATCCGGTCGATCATGGTCACTGGAAAACGCACTTCAGTCTTGATCCATGCTGCCAGTTCGGGATCAATCCGTTCAGCCAGCGCATGCACAATATCTGCCAGCAATCGCCCATTATTGGAAAGATTATCGCATGGCAGACAGCTAAAGGGGGGAATGCCCGCGTCACGCCGCATTGCCAATGATGCAACAATGTAACCAGGTGCCGAAACTGGATCTTCGGGATTGGCTATATCATGCGCAATATCGGGATGCGCCAGATCAAGCGCACCATCATGGTGGCAATAGCCTTTTTCAGTTATCGTCAGCGACACAATGCTGACCTTTTCATCAGCCATCTGCGCCAGAATGCGACTTTGTTCTTCGCGACTTAACGCGACATCACACAGGCTGGTAATGGTACGCGCCATATCGCCATCGGGTCCGCGTTCAAGTGCTGTATAAACATAACCTTGCGCCGCAAGGGCATCACGGACTGCTGGTGATCGAAAGCTGACGCCCATGACACCATACCGCTCATCGCGTGATGGAATCGTTGCATTGAGCCTTTCAAGATAGGCAAGACCAAACGCACGAAAAAACGCGCCAATGCCAAGATGCACAATGCGGATAGGCGGCCTTGAATCCTGAATTGTTGTTGTCACACTCACAGCTTATAGGCCTTTTTTGCCAGCCCATAGGCCAGATCATGGGCCACAATGGCGGCCTCATCTTCGCCCAGCCGTCCGCGCATCACCAGATCGGCCAGATAGGCGCAATCAACCCGCCGTGACACATCATGGCGCGCTGGAATCGAGCAAAAGGCACGTGTGTCATCATTAAAACCAGCGGTGTTATAAAAACCGGCTGTCTCGGTGGTCAATTCACGATAGCGGCGCATACCGTCAGGGCTGTCAAAGAACCACCAAGCTGGCCCTAGCAGTAACACTGGATAGGCACCCGCCAGTGGTGCCAATTCGCGCGACAGGGTTGTTTCATCGAGGGTGAACAGGATCATCTTCAGGGCTGGATTATGTCCCATCTCGTTCAATAGTGGTTTCAGCCCGTTCACATAATCTGTTAGCATCGGGATATCAAAGCCTTTATCAGCACCAAAAGCATCAAATATCTGCTGGGCGTGATTGCGATGCGATCCGGCATGAAGCTGCATGACCATGCCGTCTTCACAGCTCATCCGTGCCATTTCAACCAGCATATGCCCGCGAAATAATTCAGCGTCATGTGCGCTGATCTGGCCTTGCAATGCCTTATCGAACAGCGTCGCCGCTTCAGTTTGATCCAGCACTGTGGTAAAGGCGGTTGGATGTCCATGATCGGTCGCGGTTGCCCCAAAGCTACGAAAATAAGCGCGCCGATCACGATGCGCGTCAAGATAGCCATGCCAGCTTGTTGTGCCAAGGCCAGTGATCGTACCAAGCTCTTCAATCGCGCCAGCAAAACCCCCGTCATGTGTCGCTGATGCATGTGGATTTATAATCGCATCGGGGCGATAGGTTGTGATAACCCGCCCATTCCAGTCCGACAAGGCTAATGCCTGATGTGATTCCAGTGGATCAAGCGGGCTTTCGGTGGTTGCTATCACCTCGATATTGAATTGATCAAACAGGGCGCGGGGACGGAATGAATCGGTGCGCAGACATGCGGCAATCCGGTCATAATAATCATCAGCATTATCCGCGCTTAAAACGACATCCATCCCGAATAATGTCTCAAAAACATGATCCAGCCACATACGGCTAGGCGTGCCGCGAAAACAATGATAATGGGCTGCAAAAATATGCCAGACTGATCTAGGATCAGGTTCTTTGCTATTGCCTGAACCGTTTTTACGCCGAATGCCCAGACTATCTAATGTTATGCCTTGCGATACCAACATCCGAACAATGTAATGATCTGGCGTGATGAATAGTTCGGTTGGATTCGAAAAGGCCTCGTTTTTGGCAAACCAAACCGGCTCGACATGCCCATGCGGGCTGATGATTGGAACATCTTTGACGCTGTCATATAACTGTCTGGCAATCGCGCGACCAGAAGGGTCATGCGGCAATAACCGATTTTCATCTAAAAGCGCCATATTGACTATCCTGACTTAACTTTTGCCTATAATCTAATCTAACCAAGCTTTCAAATATTACTACTTTTGAATGCAGCTTTTGTCTAAATATCGCGCTACGATATTTCCAACCCAGAATGAATTGCGTGAATTGGAAACCCTGTGCTTACCTTTGCGATTGCTGTTTTTCTGCTTTTGATAACGCCTGGGCCAGGGGTGTTAAGTACAGCAGGCGTTGGCACCGCCTATGGTATGCGGTCTGGTACAAGCTATGTGGTAGGGCTGTTTCTTGGCAGTAATCTTGTTGGCGTTCTTGTCATTTCGGGGCTGGCGGCGATCATCCTTGATATTCCAGCTATCCGTATCGCCTTGGCTGTGCTTTCGGCTGGTTATTTATCCTATCTTGCTGCCAAGATCGCTTTTTCTGGTGCCCGCATTGCGATCATCAATCCAACCAAGTCGCCTGCCATATTTGCAGGAATTATGCTTCAGCTGATTAACCCCAAAGCCTATGCCGTGAATACGACCTTTTTCTCTGGCTTTGCCTTTTATCCTGACTCGTTCTTGACCGAAACTATTATAAAACTCCTGATCTTGAATGCGATCTGGATTCCGGTGCATATCGCCTGGCTGTATGCAGGTAGCCGTCTGCGCCGTCTTGATGTCAGTTCCACAGCACAACGCCGGATCAATATGGTGATGGCTGTTTGTTTGCTGGGAGTTGTTGTGCTGTCTCTGGTGTCAATTTTAGGGTATTAGACATGGCAAAGGTGATTTGCGCGGCGTGAATGCACAGATGCTCGATGCCGCCCAAATCACCGATATAGTTTCGCATTTTGATTTTGAGTGGGATTGATGACACGTTTTTCTGCCAATCTGGGGTTTTTGTGGAACGATTTACCATTGCCTGACGCCATCCGCGCCGCGGCTTCGGCAGGGTTCGATGCGGTTGAATGCCATTGGCCTTATGATGTGCCTGCCGAAGATGTTGCCGCCGCCTTAGCTGAAACGGGTCTGACCATGCTGGGCTTGAACACAAGACGTGGTGATCTTGATGCTGGTGAAAATGGCGTTGCGGCACTTCCCGGGCGCGAGACAGATGCCCGCGTCTTTATTGATGAGGCGATTACCTATGCTATTGCCATTAAAGCCCCCAATATTCACGTGATGGCTGGCTTTGCGGCGGGGCAGGCTGCGCATGATAGCTTTATTGCCAATCTGAACTATGCCTGCACTGCCGCCGCACCATACGGCATCACCATTTTGATCGAACCGCTTAATCACTATGATGCGCCAGGCTATTTCCTAAAGGGATCAGCGCAGGCGAAAGCCATCATCGACGAAGTGGGTGCGTCTAATCTGAAGCTGATGTTTGACTGCTATCATATTCAGCGTCTTGAAGGTAATCTCACCAACAAGCTAAGCGATCTGTTGCCAATCATAGGTCATATCCAATTTGCTTCTGTGCCTGATCGCGGTGCGCCTGATCATGGTGAAGTATATTATCCGCATATTTATGCGCATCTTGATGCGATTGGCTATATGGCGCCACTTGGGGCTGAATATAAGCCGGATGGTGATACAGATCGATCGCTTGGCTGGTTAGGCAAAGTCTGACATTCTTTTGGACAAGCCAAAGCTGCGTGTATTTTTTTGCTTATCACGGAATATGACAAAATTTTTGCAAAATTTTGATATTACATTGCACGTGATAAACTGGCGCTATACATAAGCTACACAAAGATAGTTGATTAATCAGGTTTGAATTTTGTGTTAAAGGTCATTTCGCAGGTGACGTCTTTTCTAATCTTTTGAACATAACGCTAGATATATGAGATAGACTAATGACAGAAAACATTCTTTCGCAAGATGTGAAAACAGACGTTCAGGCGCCGGCACCGATACCGGACAATTTATTTGCCGAAACCGTTACCGAGGTCGAACATTATACGGATCATCTGTTTCGCTTCCGTATCACACGGCCTGCCAGCTTCCGCTTTCGGTCAGGTGAATTTGTCATGATTGGATTGCCCGAGTCAGCAACCGGTGAAAAATCGGTATTTCGTGCCTATTCGATTGCTAGCCCGTCATGGGATGAAACGCTCGAATTCTTTTCTATCAAGGTGCCTGGTGGTCCATTGACCGAACATCTGCAAAATATCGTGGCTGGCGATACGATCCTGATGCGCAAGAAATCGACAGGCACGCTGGTGCTTGATGCCTTGCTACCGGGCAAACGGCTGTGGATGATTTCCACGGGAACGGGATTTGCGCCTTTTGCATCGCTTGTCCGCGACCCTGAAGCCTATGAAAAATTCGAAACGCTCATTGCAACGCATACTTGCCGTTATGTGGATGAGCTTCGCTATAGTCAGAATACCGTTGCTGCGACCCTTGATGATCCGCTTGTTGGTGAATTTGCCGCCAACCGATTGCAACTGATAACCAGCACGACACGTGACGATCATCCGCTTACAGGGCGCATCACCACACTTATGCAAGATGGATCGCTATACAGGCATCTGGGCATTGATGGGCTTGACCCCGAACATGACCGCGTGATGATTTGCGGCTCGATGGCCATGCTCAAGGATGTGCGCTTGCTTGTCGAGGCGGCTGGTTTCGTCGAAGGCGCGAATAACAAGCCAGGTAGCTTTGTTGTTGAACGTGCCTTTGTTGGGTAACGTTTTAATGGACACTAGTTTTTAAGCCGGTATCCGGAACGGAATATCCATGAAATAATGGCTATACATACGAAACTGAACAGGCCGATGGCGATCAGGCTTTGTGTCACAGGTACATCAGCAACGCCAAAGAATGACCAGCGAAAGCCGGATACCAGATAGACAACTGGATTGAACAAAGTCACTTTTTGCCAGAAGACAGGCAACATATCGATCGAATAAAAGCTGCCTCCCAGAAAAACCAATGGCGTTATAATCAGCATAGGTACCAGATTCAACTGTTCAAAGCTGCGCGCCCATATACCTAGAATAAAGCCAAGCAGGCTAAACGAAATACAGGTTATCACCAGAAAGCTCATCATCCAGTAGGGGTGCAGAATTTTTACAGGCACAAACAGGAACGATGTACCCAGAATGATAATGCCGATCATCAGCGATTTGGTTGCTGCCGCGCCAACAAAGCCAGTGGTGATTTCCATAAAGGAAACAGGTGCCGATAGCGGTTCGTATATGGTGCCGATAAATTTTGGAAAATAGATGCCGAATGACGCATTTGATATGCTTTGCATTAGCACAGACAGCATGATGAGGCCTGGTACAATAAAAGCACCATATTCAACACCTTCAATAGATTCCATGCGCGAACCTATTGCCGTGCCAAATACGACAAAATACAAAACCGTTGAAATTACTGGTGAGATGATGCTTTGCACCAATGTCCGAAACGTCCGTGCCATCTCGAAAAAATAGATCGCTTTGATTGCTTGGAAATTCATGCTTCTAATCCTTTACCAGATCAACGAAGATATCTTCAAGCGAGCTTTGCGCTGTTTGCAGATCGCGCAAAACAAGTCCGGCGGATGAAATATCCGATAGCAGGCTGGTGATGCCAGTGCGCTCTGCTTTGGTGTCGTAGCTATAGACCAGCCCCATTTTATCGTCGTTGATGACAAGATCATAGGAACCCAGACTATCTGGTATTGATGTGACTGTATCTTGTAAGTGAATGTGCAACTCCTTGGTGCCCATCCGCTTCATCAAAGCCTCTTTATCTTCGATCAGCAAAATCTGGCCTTTGGCAATCACCGCCACTCGATCAGCAATAGCCTCGGCTTCCTCAATATAATGCGTTGTCAGCAATATTGTCACGCCTTGCGCTTTCAGGTCAGCAACGACATTCCACATATCCTTGCGCAATTCGACATCAACGCCAGCGGTTGGTTCATCCAGAAATAACACTTTTGGATGATGGCTCAGCGCCTTGGCGATCAGCACGCGACGTTTCATGCCGCCAGACAGTTCCTTGATTTGCGTATCGCGCTTATCCCAGAGTGATAATTGCTTTAAAATACCTTCTATTACCTGCGCATCTGGTGGATACCCAAACAGGCCGCGTGAAAAGCGCACTGTACTAAGAACTGTCTCAAAAGGTTCCAGCATAACTTCCTGCGGTACCAGACCGATCAGGTTCCGGGCTTTGCGATAGTCGGTGACAACGTCAAACCCACCAACTTTTACAGATCCACTTGTATGCGACAACAGTCCGCATATCATTGAAATCAATGTTGTTTTTCCAGCACCATTCGGTCCCAACAAGGCCAGAATTTCACCTGCCTTAATGTCAAGATCAACCGAGGCAAGCGCAACTGTGCCTGAATCATAGGTCTTGTTAAGCTGGGCTACCGAAATGATAGGATCCAACATTTATCTCCTTTGATGATATGTTATGGGGCGCAAAGACGGATGTAATTACGTCCGTCTTTATGAGGGTATATCACCTTTAACAGTGACGCGCCGTCCTTTTCTTTCTTCTGGCCAATAGTCCCAGATTGCACGATGCATACAACACCGATTGTCCCAGAAAGCCATATCGTTCAGCGACCAGCGGAATCTTATCTGATAATTGACATGCTCAATATGGGAAAAAAGAAACGCCAGCATGGCGTCGCTTTCCTCGGCTGATAGCTCATTGATCCGCGTGGTAAAGGTGCGATTGATATAAAGCGCTTTACGACCTGTTTCGGGATGTGTGCGCACGACTGGATGGGTAGCAACAGGATAGGATATTTCTTCATCCTTGCGTCCACGATCGGCATAGCGTCCACGATAGAAATGCTCGGATTCATGCGTGGCGGTTAGCCCATCCAACATCGTCCCGAGTGTGGGTGACAGATCGTCAAAGGCGGCATACATATCGCTGAACATTGTATCGCCACCACAGGGCGGCAGGATATGTAATTGTAACAACGTGCCTAGTGGCGGTTCGTTATCACATGACACGTCTGAATGCCAATGTTCGCCATTCGCAACTTTTGAATTTTTATGCGCGTGAATTTCAAAGATTTCGGGATAGCCAGCCATTGTCGGCGCGGCTGGATGTGCATGTAAGGGGCCAAACCGCTTGCCAAAATCGATATGCGCTTCAGGGGTGATTTCTTTCTGGTCTTTGAAAAACAGAACCTGATGCGCCAGAAAGGCATGATGAATCTCGGAAAACTGTTCGTCAGTCACCCCGTCAGCGATGTGTATGCCTCGTATCTCAGCGCCCAGATTTGGAGCAAAGGGCCTAACATCTATATGGCTATAATTTTGGCTGGTTTCATTCATCGTAACGATCCTTTATCTGCCAATAAGCTAGCAGGGTAATTTGCCGTATGGAAGTGCTTTGACAAAGCTATCAGCTATTAATACGGGCTTTTGACGTGCTGATACTTTTATATGTATCAGTAATGAAACTGTCGATCTTTCTGATCTGTGCCTTATCCAATTTCAATCCTAACCTTGTGCGGCGCCAGACAAAGTCCTCAGCTGATCGAACCCATTCATGCTTTATGCTCCAGTCAAGTTCGACCGCATAGATATTGGCACCAAAGTCTGTGCCTAGATCCGCAATTGTTGTGCATTTACCCAACAGGTCAAAAACCTCAGTTCCATAGGTACGTGCAAGCCTTTGGATATGAGCATCGCTAAGAAATTCATATCGTTTTTTGATTGAAATACATAGATCGTCAAACCCATCAACCGGAAAGTCTCCCCCAGGTAATGTTACCCGTGCGGTCCAGTTTCCTGTCGCCCCATTCAGGCGGGGCAGATATTTCGTAAGTTCAGCCATCGCCGATTCCGCCAGTTTGCGATAGGTGGTGATTTTGCCGCCAAACACATTCAATAAGGGCAAGTTATTTGCCGCATCGATGCGCAACACATAGTCACGCGTTGCGGCCGTTGCCGAGGCTGCGCCATCATTATAAAGCGGGCGCACGCCAGCATAGCTCCAGACAATATCTTCATTGGCTATTTGCGTTTTGAAAAACCGACTGGCGAACTCTTGCAGATATGCCTGTTCCTCGGGACTGCAGACAGGCAGCTCATTTGGATCGTCATGATCGACATCGGTTGTGCCGATTAATGTAAAATCGCCTTCATACGGAATGGCAAAGCATATTCGCCCGTCTGTGCCCTGGAAAAAATAGCAACGGTCATGGTCATAAAGTTTGCGCGTGACAATATGACTACCACGCACCAACCGTAATCCATCGGTCGAATTGATGCGTGCTGTATTCTGGATAATTTTCTCTACCCACGGTCCGCCAGCATTGACAAGGGCTTTCGCGGTAAAGCTTTGCCGCGCGCCGCTGTTGCGATCTTCGGTGTGAATAACCCAGCCATCTGTTCCGCGTTCGGCCAAAGTGACCTTGGTACGCGTCATTATATGCGCCCCGCGCTGTTCAGCGTCACGTGCATTCAGCACAACCAGCCGTGAATCCTCTACCCAGCAATCCGAATATTCAAAGGCTTTGACGAATTTATCATCCAGCGGCATGCCTGCCGGATCCTGTTCTAGATTGACTGTCGTTGTAGGGGGCAGAATTTTACGCCCACCAAGATGGTCATACATAAACAGCCCTAGCCGTATCAGCCAGGCTGGCCGACGTCCCTTCATCCACGGCATTATCCCGCCCAGCAATTTTGACAAAGGCGTATCCCCAACAAAGCGCATATCGGCGTGATAGGGCAAAACAAAGCGCATTGGCCAGCTAATATGCGGCATGGCTTCAAGCAGAACCTCACGTTCGATCAAGGCTTCGCGAACAAGACGGAATTCAAAAAATTCTAGATAGCGAAGCCCGCCATGAAACAGCTTTGTCGATGCCGAAGATGTTGCCGATGCCAGATCGTTCATTTCGGCCAGCGCGACATTCATGCCGCGGCCTGCCGCATCACGCGCAATGCCACATCCGTTGATTCCGCCACCAATGACAAATATATCAAAATCGACGGTTTTGTCTTTGTGGGGTTGTTTTGGCATTTTTGTCATTATTGGATCCATTACGAAGTAAAATTGTCGGCCTATTTAGTGTCATCAACTATGAATATTGAGGTGTTGGCGGCCTCGGCTACGGCACAAAATGCGGCAGGAGGCGTGGCATCGGTAATCACATAATCAAGTTCGGACACGTCGCAAATACGGACTGGTGCGTCACTTTCAAATTTTGAAATATCGGCCACCAGAATTTTGATTCTGGCATTGCGGATAATGGCACGGGCAACGGCCACCTCACGATCGTCAAAATCCAGCACCGATCCGTCGCTATCCAGCGATGACGCGCCAATCACAGCAAAATCAGCTTTGTAACGGTCAATAAATTCGACAGCCTGATTACCAACGATGGCACCATCACTTTGGCGCACTGCGCCCCCAACCAGAACCAGTTCGCGCAATTTCGCATTCAGGAAAATCTGAATAACATTAATATTATTTGAGATGACCGTTAGATCAGTATGTGCTGTTAACGCTTTGGCCACTTGTTCGGTTGTGGTGCCAATGTTCAGAAATACCGAACAATTATTTGGAATTAGCTGCGCCGCTTGTTTGCCGATCGCGGCTTTTTCCACGCCAAACAATCGCCGTCGTTCTTCATAGCCCCGACTTGACGTTGATAGCACACGCCGGGCGCCTCCATGCGTGCGTATGGCCAGACCACGGTCACATAGATCGCCCAAATCGCGTCGCACAGTCTGTGCCGTAACGTCAAAGCGTATTGCCAGTTCGTCAACATCCACTTTGTCGACATCCCGCAGCAACATGGCAATTTCTTCTTGTCGAGCATTCAATGTCATTGGTGTCTCCTGACCGATAAAGTTATAACGCAAGCCACCGTCAAACGCACGCATAATTTTCGTTTTTTACGCGATTTAGAACAAACGAACATATTTGAGCATTGAAATTCTTAATTCTTCCCAAATAATACGAAAATTCTTTATTATTTCGACTAAATTTTTAGTTTGACATTGCCTTCATGTTCGTATGAAGATTGAGATAAGCCTAATTTATGGCGCTATAAAATTTAGGGAGGATATAAAATGCGTACATATATTTTGTCCGCGGTTGCAGCAGCTGTTGCAATGGCAGGGGCATCTTCAGCTATGGCCGACACGGCCGCAGCAAAAAAATGGATCGATGATGAGTTTCAGCCATCGACCCTATCAAAAGCCGAACAGGCTGCTGAGATGCAGTGGTTCATAGATGCCGCATCGCCATTCAATGGCATGGAAATCAATGTTCTGTCTGAAGGCATTCCAACACATTCATATGAGTCTGAAGTACTAACCAAGGCTTTTGAAGACATCACTGGCATTAAAGTTAATCACCAGATTCTTGGTGAGGGTGAAGTTGTGCAAGCTGTTCAGACACAGATGCAGACAAAGCGTAATCTCTATGATGCCTATGTGAACGACTCCGATCTGATTGGAACACATTCACGTTTGCAGCTTGCCTATAATCTGACCGACTTCATGGCAGGTGAAGGTAAAGCCGTAACCAACCCAGGTCTTGATCTTGACGACTTCATGGGTACCCAGTTTACCACGGGCCCTGATGGTGATCTTTATCAGCTTCCTGATCAGCAGTTTGCAAACCTCTATTGGTTCCGTAAAGACTGGTTTGATCGGGCTGACTTGCAAAAGGCCTTTAAAGCCAAGTACGGCTATGATCTTGGTGTGCCAGTAAACTGGTCTGCTTATGAAGACATCGCTGAATTCTTCTCAAAAGACGTCAAGAACATCGATGGCGTTGATATCTTTGGTCACATGGATTACGGCAAGCGTGCACCTGATTTGGGTTGGCGTATGACTGATGCGTGGCTGTCAATGGCTGGTGCCGGTTCTAAAGGTGAGCCAAATGGTATCCCGATTGATGAGTGGGGCATCCGTATGGAAGCTGGATCATGTAATCCATCAGGTGCATCCGTGTCACGCGGTGGTGCTGCAAACGGCCCAGCTGCCGTTTACGCAATCCGTAAATGGGACGAATGGCTTCGCAACTATGCCCCTCCAGGCGCGGCATCATTTGACTTCTATCAGTCTTTGCCAGCTCTGAGTCAGGGTAACGTTGCCCAGCAGATCTTCTGGTACACAGCCTTTACCGCCGATATGGTTAAGCCAAAGTCAGAAGGCAATAACACTGTTGATGACAATGGCAAGCCTCTATGGCGCATGGCACCTAGCCCGCATGGCCCATATTGGGAAGAGGGCCAGAAGGTTGGTTATCAGGACGTGGGTTCTTGGACAATCCTTAAGTCAACACCATTGGATCGTGCAAAGGCTGCATGGCTGTATGCACAGTTTGTTGTCTCAAAGACAGTTGACGTGAAAAAGTCACATGTTGGTCTGACCTTTATTCGTGACAGCTCGGTAAACCATAAGTCGTTCTCTGAGCGTGCGGAAAACCTTGGTGGTCTTGTTGAATTCTATCGTTCACCTGACCGTGTACGCTGGTCACCAACAGGTATTAACGTTCCTGATTATCCAAAGCTGGCTCAGATCTGGTGGCAGCAGATCGGCGACGTGAACTCTGGTGCCTTTACACCACAGGAAGCTATGAACCGTTTGGCTGAAGAAATGGACGTAACAATGGCACGTATGCAGGCAGCTGACGAAGCCGCTAATGTATATGGCGGTTGTGGTCCACGTCTGAACGAAGAAAAGGACGCGGCTTATTGGTACAAGAATGGTGGCGCCAAGCCCCCACTCGCCAACGAGAAGCCAGCAGGTAAAACTGTGAACTACGACAAGCTTGTTGCACGCTGGGCTAGTAACTAGTCTATCCGAATAACTAGCAAGCTCATGTTCTGCTGAGCATGAACCATAAGTGGGCTGGGGCTCGCGTAGCCCCAGCTTTTTAAGCGAACATAACCCGTACATCCATAGGTTTACCCGCATGGATGTTAAGCGGTAGAATGTTGACCATAGTGAAATGATTCCATTTCTGGATCATTTGTTTCGCTGGATCAGTAGTTTTAAAGGTAGGTTTATGGCCCTCGAATTAAAAAATATCACCAAAAAGGTGGGTGGGCAGGTTCATATAAAGGATACCAGTCTGGTTCTTGAGACAGGGTATTTTAACGTGTTGCTTGGTGAAACTGGCGCGGGCAAGACATCACTGATTAAATTGATGGCAGGTTTGGATCGCTGTGCGTCCGGTTCGATTATCATGGATGGACAGGATGTAACCCGTCTAACGACGCAAAAGCGCAATATAAGCTTGGTGCATCAGTTTTTCGTCAACTATCCGCATATGACTGTATTTGATAATATTGCGTCCCCGCTCAAGGTAGCAGGCATGACTAAATCCGAAATTGAAGGACGTGTCGAGGATGCGGCAGATATTCTGCAATTGCGCCCGATGCTAAATCGCTATCCACATGAACTGTCTGGTGGCCAGCAACAACGTACCGCGCTGGCACGTGCTATTGCCAAGCAAAGCAATGCTGTTTTCCTTGATGAGCCGCTGGCCAATCTGGATTATAAATTGCGCGAAGAACTGCGCGAACAATTACCTGAATTATTTGCTGGACGCGGCACTGTCGTTGTCTATGCCACGTCCGAACCTGAAGAAGCGCTTTTGCTTGGTGGCAAAACCGCTTTGATGCATGACGGGCATGTAACGCAATTTGGTACCACTGTGGATATTTATCGTCAGCCGATTGATATTGTATCAGCCAGCGTTTTTTCCGATCCGCCAATCAACCAGATCACTGTCACTAAAAAGGGTAGTACGTTTAAGCTCGATGCGGTTCCTGTTGAATGGACTGCCAGTAATATGGCCACATCACTTGCTGATGGTAACTATATCATGGCGATCCGTCCCAACAATGTTGTTCCTGTCAAAACCAAGGCTACGAGAGTTGCTGTGACAGGCATGATTACGGTGACCGAACTAAGTGGGTCTGAAAGCAGTGCGCATTTTTCCTTTGCGGGTCAAAACTGGGTATCGCTGGCACATGGCATCCATCCTTATGAAATTGGTACGGATCGTACCTTCTACATGAATCCGGAAAATTGCTTTTTCTTTTCACCCGATGGCCAGTTGGTGGCATAGGAGATAGCATGGCAAAGATAACCCTTTCAAATCTCCGACATAGCTATTCATCTGATCCGGCTTCACGTGATGATTATGCGCTAAAGCATATCGATCTCGACTGGAACGATGGTGGTGCTTATGCGCTGCTTGGCCCGTCAGGTTGTGGCAAATCGACATTGCTAAACATTATTTCCGGACTTCTGACACCGTCTGAAGGGCGTATCCTGTTTGATGGCGAGGATGTTACCGACTTGTCGCCCGATCAGCGTAATATTGCTCAGGTATTCCAGTTTCCGGTGATCTACGACACTATGTCGGTTTACGATAATCTTGCGTTTCCTTTGCGTAACCGTGGTGTTGACGCGGTAAAAATCGACCAGCGCATTCAGGAAATCGCCAGCTTGCTTGAGGTGCAGGACATGCTTGGTCGCCGCGCGTCAGGCCTGTCACCGGATAACAAACAAAAACTGTCCATGGGGCGGGGTTTGGTACGCGACAATGTAAATGTTGTGATGTTTGACGAGCCGTTGACAGTGATTGATCCGCATTTGAAATGGAAATTGCGGTCCAAGCTCAAAGAACTGCATCAGCGTGTCAAATTGACCATGATCTATGTCACGCATGACCAAACCGAGGCTCTGACTTTTGCTGATCAGGTTGTTGTTATGGATGAAGGTGAGATTGTCCAGATAGGTACACCTGTTGAATTGTTTTCACGTCCGGCGCACACCTTTGTAGGGCATTTTATTGGCTCGCCGGGCATGAATGTCCTGCCTTGTGACATGCGCGACAAAGGTGCTTTTTTTGAGGGCAAAGCGGTACCGCTTGAAGGCAAGGTGCGCTCAGGGCTCTCTGGCCGCACTGAAATTGGCATTCGTCCCGAATTTGTTTCGATAGGCAAAAAGGGTCTTGAAGCGACCGTTGTCAAAGTGTCCGATGTCGGGCGTCATAGCGTTGTTCAGGCGATGGTTGGTGATACCCGATTATCGGCGATTATTGATGATGATATTCCCAATCAGGGTGATGTCGTAAAGCTTGCTTTCCAACAGGATCAGACCCGTCTTTATTGTGATGGCTGGTTGGCAAGCGAGATCTAGGAGCATTTGATGAAAACACAAAATCAAAAAGCGTGGTTTTTTGTTCTGCCGGTTTTGCTTCTGGTGGCCTTTAATGCCCTGATACCAATGATGACGGTGGTCAATTATTCGGTTCAGGAAACTTTTGGTAATAATCTGTTTTTCTGGCAGGGGCTGGACTGGTTCGAAAATATTCTACGATCTGAGCGTTTTCATGCGGCATTGGGGCGTCAGTTTCTCTTTACTGGCCTAATTCTGATAATCGAAGTGCCACTTGGCATTGCTATCGCTTTGTCAATGCCGCGTAAGGGTATCTGGGTTTCGGTTTGTCTGGTGACAATGGCGTTGCCGATGTTGATCCCATGGAATGTCGTTGGTGCCATGTGGAATATTTTCACCTTGCCGGAAATTGGTCTGGTTGGATATCTGATGAATGATGTGCTTGGGATCAATTATAACATGACGCAAGACCCGCTTGCCGCATGGATCACTATCATCGTTATGGATGCCTGGCACTGGACATCATTGGTTGTTTTGCTGGCCTATGCAGGGCTAGTATCGATCCCCGAGGCCTATTACCAGGCCGCCAAGATCGATGGTGCCAGCAACTGGGCTATTTTCCGTTTCATTCAATTGCCGAAAATGAAGACGGTTCTGACCATCGCCATTCTTTTGCGTTTCATGGACAGCTTCAATATCTATACCGAGCCCTTTGTCCTGACCGGCGGTGGGCCGGGGAATTCGACAACATTGCTGTCGATTGATCTGGTTAAAATTGCGCTTGGTCAGTTTGATCTGGGGCCGGCAGCAGCGATGTCGCTGATCTATTTTGCCATTACATTGCTTGTCAGCTGGCTTTTCTACACGCTGATGACCAAAGACAATCCAAACTAGGGGCATTAAGATGCAAAAACGCCATATCGTTCCACTGCTCTATATCCTGTTTTTGATGTTACCAATCTATTGGTTGGTTGCGATGAGCTTCAAAACAACAGGTGAAATCCTGTCGGGCTTTTCTCTGTTTCCCCAGACATGGACGCTGGATAATTACCGAGTGATCTTTACCGATCCAACATGGTACTGGGGCTATATCAATTCGATCACCTATGTCTCGATCAATACGGTCATTTCGGTGATTGTGGCCTTGCCTGCGGCTTATGCCTTCTCGCGTTTCAGCTTTCTTGGCGACAAACATCTGTTTTTCTGGCTTCTGACTAACCGCATGGCACCAGCGGCTGTGTTTGCCTTGCCGTTCTTCCAACTCTATTCGGCGGTTGGCTTGTTTGATACGCATCTGGCGGTGGCCCTGGCGCATTGCCTGTTTAACATTCCACTGGCGGTTTGGATTCTCGAAGGCTTTATGCAATCCATTCCCAAAGAACTTGATGAAACCGCCTATGTTGATGGCTATTCCTTTCCGCGCTTTTTTGTTACGGTATTTATTCCGACGATCAAGGCTGGCGTTGGCGTCGCCGCGTTTTTCTGTTTCATGTTCTCATGGGTCGAACTGCTGCTAGCCAAGACCCTGACGGCAGTGGCTGCCAAGCCGATTGCCGCGACCATGACAAAGACCGCATCGAGTGCCGGATACGAACTTGGCTTGCTGGCGGCCGCGGGGACTTTGACCATCATTCCGGGCGCGATTGTTATTTATTTTGTGCGTAATTATATCGCCAAAGGTTTTGCGATGGGGAGGGTGTAATGCTCAGCTGGATGGCATGGACATTACCGACGGCATTGGTCTTCATCGGGATTTTTTCGGCGATGGCTGTTCTGATTGTGGTCGAAATCAGATATCCTGGTGGACATGAACGTAAAGGTATTCTTGGCCTGACCACGACGCGGGGTGATCGGCTGTTCATTTCTTTACTGGGTTGTTCATATATCTTTTTGGCATGGCTTGGATTTGTTGGTACACCTTTATGGTGGCCACTTGCCATATCGGTTGTTGCCAGTATTTTGTGCTTCTGGAAAGTCTAGGCAATATGCATAAGGGGGAAAGAGATGCAAAAGGATTACATCCTTGCCATTGATCAGGGCACGACCTCTAGCCGTGCGATTATCTTTGATCGTGATCTAAAGCCACTTAACACGGCACAGGCTGAATTCACGCAACATTTTCCACAGTCCGGCTGGGTCGAGCATGATCCCGAAGATTTATGGTCAACGACCATCGATATGTGCCGGCAGGTGATAGCTAAACAGAAAATCGCCGCCAGTGATATTGCCGCTATTGGCATTACTAATCAGCGTGAAACAACCTTGGTATGGGATAAGCACACTGGCAAGGCAATTTATCCGGCGATTGTCTGGCAGGATCGCCGTACTGCCGATTATTGCCGTGATCTCAAAGCCGCTGGCCATGAAGAGATGGTGTCAGGCAAGACAGGCTTGCTTCTTGATCCGTATTTTTCGGCGACCAAGCTGAACTGGATTTTAACCAATGTTGACGGGGCGATGGCGCGCGCCAAAGCCGGAGACTTGTTGTTTGGCACGGTTGATAGCTATATCATCTGGCGTCTAACGGGGCGGGTGGCCCATGTGACTGATGCTACCAATGCGGCACGCACGATGCTGTATAACATCGCCCAAGGATGCTGGGATCAAGACCTGCTTGATCTGTTCGAAATTCCGGCACATATGTTGCCCGAGGTCAAAGACAGCTCGGGTCATTTTGGCATTACGCATGATGACCTGTTCGATGGGGCGGCTATTCCCGTTCTTGGCGTTGCTGGCGATCAACAGGCCGCCACCGTTGGTCAGGCCTGTTTCCAGCCAGGTATGATTAAATCGACCTATGGCACGGGTTGTTTTGCCTTAATGAATACGGGCGATAAAATCGTATATTCCTCTAACCGCCTATTGACCACGATTGCCTATCAGCTTGATGGCAAACCAACCTATGCGCTTGAAGGCTCTATCTTTATCGCGGGTGCTGTTGTGCAATGGTTGCGCGATGGCCTGAAGATCATTTCATCTGCATCTGAAACACAGGCCTTGGCCGAAAATGCCAGCACCACCGAACAAGTATATTTGGTGCCAGCCTTTACTGGTCTTGGCGCGCCATACTGGAATGCTGACTGCCGAGGTGCCATGTTTGGTCTGACCCGCAATACAGGGCCTGCCGAAATTGCCAAAGCCGCGCTGGAAAGCGTTGCCTATCAAACGCGCGACCTGATCGAAGCGATGCGCGCTGATTGGGATAATAAAGACAAGACGGTATTGCGTATTGATGGGGGCATGGTGGCGAATGACTGGGCGATGCAAATGCTCTCAAACCAGCTTGGTGCGCCAGTTGACCGTCCGATTGTCACCGAAACCACGGCACTTGGTGCGGCCTATCTGGCTGGATTGGCCGCGGGTATCTGTTCGCCCCCTGACAAATTCGCGGATAGTTGGAAGCTAGAAAAACGTTTTGAACCAAGCGTTGATAGGGACTATTCTGATAAACTATATGCGGGATGGAAACAGGCGGTTGCACGCCTGCTTCATGATCCGCAAACGTAAAAGCAAATCCCCCAGCCCCCATCTCAGGAGACTTAAAATTGACTACCAAGGTTGCTATTAACGGTTTCGGTCGCATTGGCCGGAATATTGTGCGTGCGCTTGTCGAATCTGGACGTGATGATATTGAGCTTGTTGCCATAAATGATCTGGGGCCTGTCGAAACAGGCGCCCATCTATTGCGCTATGATAGCGCCCATGGCCGTTTCAAGGGCAACATCACTGTTGATGGTAACAGCCTTGATTTTGGCATGGGCAAAATTGCTGTATCGGCCGAACGCGATCCCACCGCTTTGCCTTGGGGTGATGTTGATGTGGTGCTGGAATGTACTGGTGTTTTCACCGCGCGGGACAAGGCGGCGCTTCATCTGCAAAGCGGTGCGTCGCATGTACTTATTTCGGCGCCTGGCGCTGATGCGGATAAAACCATTGTCTATGGTGTCAATCATGAAACGCTGACCGTTGATGATCGCATTGTGTCAAATGCCTCATGCACAACAAACTGTCTGGCACCTGTGGCCAAAGTGTTGCATGACACAGTCGGTATCAAGCGCGGTTTCATGACCACAATCCACAGTTATACAGGCGATCAGCCCACCTTGGATGCTTTCCATAATGATCTCTATCGGGCACGGGCAGCGGCGGTCAATATGATCCCGACCTCAACAGGTGCAGCCAAGGCGGTTGGTCTGGTGCTACCTGAATTGTCTGGCAAGCTGGATGGCGTGGCTGTGCGTGTGCCAACACCAAATGTGTCGGTCGTTGATCTGACCTTTGAAGCGGGGCGTGATACGACAAATGAAGAAATCAATAATGCTGTTGCGGCGGCGGCGGATGGTGCTATGGCAGGTGTGCTTGATTTCACCATGGACAAGGTTGTCTCAATGGATATGAATCATGATCCGCATTCATCAATCTTTGCTGGTGAACAGACCCGTGTGATGGATGGCAATTTCGTACGTATATTGACCTGGTATGATAATGAATGGGGTTTTTCAAACCGGATGCTTGATACCGCATCTTGGCTTGGCACATTGAGCTAATAGCCAAGGCTTTGCAAAGCAAAATTTTTCGTGTTTACTGAACGAAGATGTTACTGAGTTATTTGAGGAACGCTTGATGCGGCAAAAGAAAAACAGCATGATTTTGACCGAAGTCGAGTTGGAATTTATGAGTGCTGTTTGGCAGATCAATGGTGGAACCGTGCGCGAGGTCATGGCGCAGTTAGCGGCTGACCGTGAACTTGCCTATACCTCTGCCTCGACGATTTTACGCATCCTTGAACAAAAGAAATTTTTAGTCAGTGAACGCTCGGAAAAGTCATTTATTTACAAGCCCCTTATCGAAAAAGAGGACTATCAATCAACCTATTTAATGAATGTATCACAAAAGCTTTTTGACAATACCCCGTCAGCTATGGTGGCACGTCTTGTTGATGATGAAAATCTGACCGAAGACATGCTTTCCGAAATGCGTGAATTGCTGGATCAGAGGCTCGAAAAGAATGCTAAGTGATCTTCTGCTAAATGAAAATGTGGTCAACGCCTATATTGATGCGAATCTGCTGTTATTTGTGATTTTTATCTTATGGTGGGTTGCTAGGTTTATTTTATCCGGAATGGGTCTGGTTGGGGCTTATGGTGCGCAATTGCGGTTGCTCAATGGCATTATGCTGGCTGGGGCTTTATGTCCGCTATTGATCTATTTGGCTGGTGGTGTTTTATCGCAATATACGTTTAATTTCTCAGATATTATCGTTGCGCATTATCTTGATGGTGATTTTAAAATCCGGCCATCGACGATGCAGTTGCTAATCGATGCGCCCAGCCATTTTGTTCGTGATTTTGTTGGCCAATCTGGCACCTTCATGGTGTGTCTTGCATTGACTATTGCTGTTGGTTCAGTTGGCTTTTTGCTTAAAGCTATCGTCAATCTGTTGGCATTGCGTCGGGCACTACAAGCTTGTCACCCTTTGCGCACAATAGGGTCGGTTACCTTTCTGGTCAGTGACACGGTTCTGGTGCCTTATTCAACGCGTGGCCTTCGACGTCGGTATATTGTGCTTCCGGCAGTCATGCTTGATAATATGGCTGATGTCAGAATGGCAATCAGCCACGAGCTTCAGCATTTTCGTCAGCATGATGTTGAATGGGATATGGCACTGGCATTTTTGCAATCTCTATTCTTCTGGAACCCGGCATTTTATCTGCTGAGAAAAAACATTGGTCGGCTCAGAGAGATGGCATGTGATCAGTCACTTATTACGCGCCGCCGCTATGATATCCGTGCCTATTGCGAATGTCTGTTGCGCGCTGGTCGTCGCTCAATGATGGTTGGTAATCCGGTTTCAACAATGCACATGTCAGTCGCCCTTGTTGAAATTGACGCCCTACGTCCAGATATCAGCGCTAGTATGCTACGTCTTCGGATACTGGCGCTTATCGGCTATGATGGTCGGACAGATAGCTCGCGACTGATATATTTACTGTTCATGGTGCCTTTGATAACATTTGTTATGATAAGCGCGGTGATGATGCGCAGCCCGGCTGACTGGAGCCATGATCGTCTTATGCTATCCACCATTGTGAATTTGGAACGCCTTGAAACCCGGAATAGCAATAACCTGATGATTGTCAGACCACAGCGCTAAATCTTGTCATAAACATCAATCAAAGATTCAATGTCATGCTTTAGGGGCAGTTGGTTTATAATATCTGTTAATTCTGTCTATGCTAACCTAGCGTCTGGCGTGCGAGGCATTTAATGTGAGGCATTCAATGTCTTTGGGGCACCCAGCAAGATAAAGGGGGCAAGATGTCCGATACGGATCTTACGTCGATATTGGGGCCAAAGGTACCAGATTGGCACCCACCACAATCACCGTTTGACGCGGGTTTTGAAAAAGCCGGCCTGATTGGCAATCATGTGACACTTGTGCCGCTTGATGCCGATCTTCACGCGGTGGGTCTTTTTGCCAGCTTTGCCGAAGATGAACAAGGTACCATATGGCGCTATCTGCCTTATGGCCCCTTTGAAACGGTGGTTGAATATACCGATTATGTAAGGGCGAAGACGGCATTAAAAGATGTGTTCTTTTTTGCCATTCAGGATAATGCGACAGGCCGTTTTGTGGGTGTTGCGTCCTATTTACGCATCAATCCGACTGCAGGCTCGATTGAGGTTGGTCATCTGTGTTTTGCTCCCGCCTTACAGGCAACCATTGGTGCAACCGAGGCGATGTTTCTGATGATGCAATGGGCGTTCGACGCTGGCTATCGTCGCTATGAATGGAAATGCAATGCGCGCAATCTGCGCTCGCGTCGCGCGGCCCAGCGGCTTGGCTTTTCCTATGAAGGCGTGTTCCGTCAGGCCATGGTGACCAAAGGGCATAATCGTGATACGGCGTGGTTTGCCATGATAGATGCCGAATGGCCAGCCTTGCGCCAAGCCTTTGCAAGCTGGCTTGATATGTCGAATTTTGATGCTGAGGGGTGCCAGTATAAATCCCTATCCAGCTTAACCGCACCAATATTAGTTGCGTGCGATCCGGCTTTGGATTGAATAGCCGTTATAATTCCTAACCCCATCCCTTGACAAAATCTTCCTGAGCGCTTGTTTCGATACTACCTAGGCGGATTTGCCTGATCGTCTTGATCGCTGTTTCACCATCAATGCCAAAACGGCGCAGTAAAATCCCTGCGATCATACCGGTGCGCCCCAATCCGGCCTGACAATGAATAACTATGGTCTTGCCGTTACGGATACGCGCTTCCACACCGTCAAGCAGTTGCTCTAATTCTGTGGTTTGCTCCTTGGGCGGAACACCATGATCACGGATCGGAAAGCTGGCATTCTCAAGCCCAACCGCGGCAATCATGTCATCAAGGGCGGTCACCCCCAGCCGCGTGCGGTCGTCTGCCTCAATCAAAGACAACACAAAATCTGCCCCTGCCGCCGCCAGCCTTTCGACATCATCTTTTATATCACTATCCGTGGCGGTGCTATGAGCGCGCAAACCCGGACAAGACGCCAATAATACGGCACCCAGATTGCCGGTCTTGTCTGCACCATCAAGGCTGGCAATATCAAGCCTGTTCCAGAATGGTTTATCGATGGACATATCCTCCTAAAGATACTTTAAAAGGGTCGTTGTTGTTGGGCAATCACCTTGCCATAACCCTTAATGCCCACCGCCCATAGCGCCGATTTTAACCGAATAATCGACAGCAACACCATAGTCAGGATCATCATCACTATCGATAATGATCTGTCCAGAGCGCGATAGCAATTTATGACAGTCTGGTGAAAGATGCCGCAACATAATCTGTTTGTTGGATGCGGCATATTTACTGGCAATATCTTCAATCGCCTGTAAACCCGATTGATCGACAATGCGTGACTCGGCAAAATCGAGGATCACCAGTTTTGGATCGCTATCAATATCAAATAATTCGATGAAACTGGCTGTCGAGCCAAAGAAAAGCGGGCCTCTTATATCATAAACCAGCGCGCCTGTTTCACGAACCGATGGGCGCGTCGAGGCCTGAATACGTTTTGCCGCGTTCCAAGCATAGACCAGTGCCGAAATAATGACCCCAACGATCACCGCGATGGCCAGATCCTTATAAACGGTCACGGCGGTTACCAGAATAATGACAAAGGCATCTGCAGGCGGTACCCGCCGCAAGATCATCAATGAATTCCAAGCAAAGGTGCCGATAACGACCATGAACATAACGCCAACCAAGGCGGCTAGCGGGATCATTTCGATCAAATCCGATGTGAACAGAATAAACCCAAGCAGGAATAATGATGCGGCAATGCCAGCCAGTCGCGTACGCCCCCCTGATTTTACATTGATCATCGACTGGCCAATCATCGCACAGCCACCCATGCCACCAAAAAAGCCAGTGACAAAATTGGCCGCGCCTTGGGCGACACATTCGCGTGATGCCCCGCCGCGCTGATTGGTCAAATCACCGACCAGATTCAACGTCAGCAGACTCTCGATAAGCCCGATCGCCGATAGAATAAAGGCATAGGGGAAAATGATTATTAACGTTTCCATGGTTATTGGAACTTGCGGTATCGCAAAACTTGGCAAGCCACCAGCAACGCTTGCCATATCCCCAACGCGAAACACACTCAGATCGCCGATAATCACGACCATCGTTACCGTTACAATCGCAACCAAAGGTGCCGGAATGGCTTTTGTGATCTTTGGTGTGACCCAGATCATCGCCATAGTGACAGCGACCAAAGCCAGCGTCATATATAACATTGGTCCTGCCATCCAGCTTGTTGACCCGTCGGCATTGATAATCTGGAATTGCTGCAACTGTGCCAGTCCGATTACAATCGCCAGCCCATTGACAAAGCCCAGCATCACCGGATGCGGTACCATGCGGATAAATTTGCCAAGCCGGAAGATACCAGCCAGTAGCTGTAAAATGCCCATCAGCACAACCGTAGCAAACAGATACTCAGCCCCATGATCCATCACCAAGGCGACCATCACCACGGCCAAGGCACCTGTTGCGCCTGAAATCATCCCTGGACGCCCGCCAAATACGGCAGTGATCAATCCGACGATAAAGGCTGCATATAGCCCAACAAGCGGCGCCACCCCAGCAACAAAGGCAAAAGCAATCGCTTCGGGCACTAACGCCAATGCAACAGTAAGACCTGACAATATTTCGGTCTTGACTTGCCTTGGGGTAAAGATTGTCTTTGCAGAGCCAGTGTCGGATTCATCTGAGGACGGCATGCCGATCATTTTGGCGATGCCATGGAAAAAGGGGTTGGGCATAATATCTCGATTTGTGGTTTATAGCGGGCTGAATGAGTCCCAGAGATATGCCCTGTATCATATGTTTTGACAACCCGTCACAGCGAACTAACAGCGAACTAGATGCGCTGAAGCCATAAAATATGCTATGACTAACTGTATCACGAGGGGTGTGATCGAGTGTAAAAGGAATCAAGCCAAATGACGCCCACACAAAATACCGATATGCTGACGGGGTTGAACGCTGGAATTTATGCCGATATACGGGCGGGCATTGCCAAGATATGTGCTGAATTTCCTGGCAGTTACTGGCGTGCGCTTGATGCTGATCGTACTTATCCCGAAGCCTTTGTTACCGCTTTGACGAAGGCGGGTTATCTGGGATGTTTGATTCCTGAAACCTATGGTGGTTCTGGTCTTGATCTTACCGCCGCGGCTGTCATTCTTGAAGAAATTCACAAAAATGGTGCTAATGCGGCGGCTTGTCATGCGCAGATGTACACGATGGGAACACTGTTGCGTCATGGCAGTGATGACCAGAAACGCGCTTTTCTGCCCCAGATTGCCGATGGTTCTTTGCGGCTTCAGGCTTTTGGTGTTACCGAGCCTACCTCTGGCACCGATACGCTAGCACTGCAAACCACGGCACGGCGTGATGGCGATAGCTACGTTATCAATGGCCAGAAAATCTGGACATCACGGGCTGAACATTCTGACCTTATGCTGCTTTTGGCACGCACCACACCGCGTGACAAGGTTGCCAAACGCACCGATGGCTTGTCGGTTTTTCTACTGGATCTAAAAGGTCTGCTTGATAAAGGTGTCAGCATCCGCCCGATACGTACGATGATTAATCATGCCACCACCGAGGTATTCTTTGATAATGTCACCATTCCGGCAAATGCGCTTATTGGCGAAGAGGGCAAGGGGTTTCGTTATATTCTATCAGGCATGAATGCCGAACGTATCCTGATCGCGGCTGAATGTATTGGCGATGCAAAATGGTTTATCGAAAAGGCCAGCACCTATGCCAATGAACGGTCGGTTTTTGGCCAGCTGATTGGCAAAAATCAGGGAATCCAGTTTCCGCTTGCCAAAGCATATGCGCATATGACCGCAGCCGAGGCCATCGTCTATCGTGCGGCGGCCCGCTATGATGCTGGCGAAGACCCAGGCGCAGATGCGAATATGGCGAAAATGCTGGCGGCTGATGCGTCTTGGGAAGCGGCCGAGGCATGTATGCAGACATTTGGCGGTTTCGCATTTGCCGAAGAATATGACATTGAGCGTAAATTCCGTGAAACACGGCTTTACCAGATCGCGCCGATTTCGACCAATTTGATATTGTCCTATATTGCCGAGCGGGTTCTGGGCCTGCCAAAATCATATTAGACAAGCTAAATCAAAATATCCGGTATAAGATTGTCCAGAGGCAAGGGGGCTTTAAGATGAATTACGATGACTGGATTGGCCACAGCTTTAGCAGGACCGACATAATAACCCCACGCCTTGTCACGCATTTTACCAATACCTTTGCGCCGCATATATTTGACCAGGCCAAAGTGCCACTTGGGGTGTTCTGGTGCTTAAGTCCGGATGCGGTGCCTTCGTCGGATATTGGCGGGGATGGTCATCCCAAGCTTGGTAATTTCTTGCCTGATATCGGCTATGAACGGCGCATGTGGGCTGGCGGTGCTTTGACCTTTTCCGGCACCTTCAAAATCGGCGACAGCGTCACCAAAACCACGACCATCCGCGATATCCAGTTCAAACGCGGCAAAAGCGGCAATTTATGCTTTGTCACCATCGGGCATGATTATCATGTTGCTGATAATCTGATCCTTGCCGAACGTCAGGATGTTGTCTATCGCGAAACAACAGACAATTCTGCTATGGTGCCGCCACCCAAGGCCACCAATGACAGCAAAGACACTGCGCTTGCCACATGGCAGGTCACGCCAACCTCACTGATGATGTTTCGCTATTCGGCGCTGACCTTTAACGGACATCGCATTCACTATGACCAACCCTATGCCACAGGGATCGAGGGTTATGATGGTTTGCTTGTTCATGGGCCGATGCAGGCAACTTTGCTGCTCAATCTTGCTGCCACGCATAAAGGGCACGCGCCCAGCACATTTTCCTATCGCGGAGTTGCGCCGCTTGTACTTGGCGGGGCAATCAATGTTACGCTGACCGCTGATGAAACGGATCACCTGAGCGGGTGTGTGATTGCCCCGGATGGAACCATAACAACAAGGGCAAAAATCACATGACACATATCATTCCTACAACAATGCTATTTGTGCCAGGTGATCGGCCTGACCGACTAGAAAAAGCCGCTGCAACAGGTGCCGACGCTATTGTTATGGATCTGGAAGATGCTGTTATCCCAGACAATAAGGCTGCCTGCCGTTCCACCCTTTCAACGCTAACGACCTTTGATGTACCTTTATTTGTGCGTTGCAATGGGACTGACAGCGCATGGTTTGCCGATGATTTGGTTGCCATACGTGACTCGGTTGCCGCGGGTATTATCGTGCCAAAATCCGAAACCCCAGATCAAATTGATGCGGTACAGGCTGTTCTGGGCAAGGATGCTTTTATCATTGCGCTTGTTGAAACTGCCCGTGGCATAGACCAGCTACCTGATATTCTGGGTCATTCTGGCGTGGCGGTATGCGCCTTTGGTCATCTGGATTTTGCGCTTGATCTGGGGACGAGCCCAGATTGGGAACCGCTTTTATTTGCCCGTCATCAACTTGTTCTGCAATCGCGTCTGGCAAATAAGCCAAAGCCGCTTGATGGGGTCAGCGTCGAGATTAATGATATCGATGCGGTCAGTCATGCGGCTTTACGGGCGCGCGCTATGGGCTTTGGTGGTAAGCTTCTTATTCACCCGAACCATGTTGCGCCAGTAATGGCGGCCTTTATACCAGACAAGGAAAGCTATCAATGGGCGCTTGCCGCGGTTGCCCAATCGGATGCTGGTGCCGCCGCCAAGATGGATGGCCAGATGCTTGATTTGCCAGTGATTAAAAAGGCAAAGCAGATTATCAAGGACTATGAAACCCATAACAAAATAAAGTCATAGCGGTCTAATTGAATGGAGTGAAGAATGTCGGAAAAAGAGCTTGATGGGTTGTTTGTTGTCAGCATCGAACAGGCGGTTGCTGCCCCCTATGCCTCATGCAAACTTGCTGATGCAGGCGCACGCGTTGTAAAAATTGAACGTTCCGAAGGCGACTTTGCCCGCAAATATGATGCTGATGCGCGCGGGAATAGCTCGTATTTTGTGTGGTTAAACAGAGGCAAAGAATCATTGTGTCTTGATTTGAAAGATACCAATGATCTGGCCATGTTACACCGGATGATTGCTAAGGCCGATGTGTTTATCCAGAACTTGATGCCTGGTGCTGTTGAACGGCTTGGGTTTTCGTCACAAAGTCTGCGCGATACATATCCGCGCCTGATCACCTGTGATATAAGCGGTTATGGATCGACTGGTGAATTCAGCCAGATGAAAGCCTATGATTTTCTGGTTCAGGCCGAAGTTGGGCTGGCGCAAATTACTGGTGCGCCTCAGGCTCCCGGGCGGGTTGGCGTTTCCATTTGTGATATTGCCGCTGGCATGACGGCCTATCAGGCCATTTTGCAGGCAATCATCGCGCGGTATAGAACTGGTCTTGGGCGCGGGATTGAGGTGTCGTTATTTGGTGCTCTGGCCGACTGGATGAATGTGCCTTATCTACAACATCATTATGGTGGCAAAGCGATTGCACGACCGGGGCTTCATCATCCGTCCATCGCACCCTACGGCGCTTATGAATGTGGAGATGGACAGGTCATTCTGATTTCGATTCAGAATGAACGCGAATGGGTGCGTCTATGCCAAGTCGTATTAGAAGATGCGTCGATCGCCCGCGATGACCGTTTTGCCAGCAATATTGCCCGCGTTGAACATCGCGTTGTACTTGATGCAATCATCCTTTCCGCTTTTGCTAAACATGACAGTGATGCTCTCATAAAATTGCTTGCTACAGCCGACATTGCCTATGGACGTCTGAACAGCCTTGATCAACTTGCCAACCATCCACAGGCGCGTTTTGTTACGGTGAAAACCAGCGAGGGCGACCTTGAAATACTTGCACCTGGCGCAATAGTTTCAGGCGAATCGCACCATTTTGGCGCCGTGCCCGCCCTAGGTGAACATGACAACGCATTACGTGATGAATTTTCTGATAGCTAGATAATATAAGATTTCGATTTATATTCGTATCTGTCCAACATCAATATCTGATAATGCCTTGTTATAAATAAAAATTATAAATGCTGTGCATTTTTTGCTCTGCAGTGGTGCATAATTAACGCTTCATTTGCCATTACATTCTCTATTTTTTAGCATGATACCAACGTCGGTTTTGTTATAGTTTGTAAGTTGGTTTTTGAGTTTTAGGTGTTGGTATGGATTTGGGAATAGGCAAAGTTGAGGATTCCTATTCTCGTGCATGCAAAAACCGCATGGAAGCCATGCTTGATGATTACATTAATTCCCTAGAAATGTTGGCATCACTCGATACCCTTAAAAATATTTTATATGGCGTTCGTGTGGTTATTGATTTCCGCAATCGTCACCTCACCGACTTTGCCGAGGTAAATCTTGAAAAAGATCCAAAAGCTCGGTTTTTCAGTGTCTCCATGACACGCAAAGATATTGTTCGTGATGTCAGGCGCGTCATGAGAACGGCTGGCTTTGACGAGATGAAGCTGGACGAAGACACGATGACACTTTGGGTGTTTATCAACAAACCTACCTTTGACCAGCGTAACGAAGTGGCTCTGGAAGCAAGTAGATTGGATCGTGCAATTAGGCAACGCGTGGCAAATGTCAAACGTGACACACTCGAAAGATTGCGGGCGGCTGTTGATCGCGAATATATAGAAGAACTTGATATCAAACCAACCATGGAAAGTATAGAAATTATCTGTGCCCGAACCATGGTTTTAATCAGGCTTATTAGCATTCGGCGAAAAAAGCAAATTATGGGAAGCTTCTTTGTTTTTGATAGTAAGGACGATGAAGAATTATGGGAACAAGAGAATACTGATATTTTCAAAAAATTCTTTAAGATTCATGACATTGATTACGATGCTGAAGTTGAGCTACCTGTAAAAATTGCCAAAAAGAAGCCAAAGAGAACCGAAAAAGTAAAACAGCTTATTTATGTGTCAAGGCCGACTGATTTTACTAATGGAATATTAAAAAACATTCTTCGTTCATCTAAAGTGAATAATGTTGAATCAAAAATTACTGGTTGTCTGATTTGTCGTGCCGATTTCTATTTTCAATTTTTAGAAGGGCCAAAAGAAGCCATTGATGAACTTTACGAAAAAATCCTTGTTGATAAGCGCCATTTTGATATCAAAAGACTGCGCCAGAAAAATGCAAATGCCCGTGTTTTTGAATTCATGGCATTGAAATATGAATTTAATAAAAGCTGGATGTGGTCACATGACCAGGTGAAAAACGGTACGATACATAATTTGAAATCTGATGAAGCTATGGCCATTTTTGAGAAACTTGCCAAGGAGGAAGAGGCAAGACAGGCAGAGGCCAAGAAAAGCAAAGAAGAAGATGACAAGCGCAACCAAATGCTAGCCAAGAGAAGGGCTGAGACGCGAAAATCGGCGGCAAATGCTAGTTCTTGAATGCCCTACCGAAACATTGTCTCTGCTTGATATAGTTTGTTAATTTTAGCCACGTTACAATGGTGCGTCTGACAATCTATTGGGTGGTGATATGAGCTATTTCGCCGATCTTATATCTACATTATTTGAACGGGCTTCAAGTCTCGGCAAGCTATCAGGCCGGAAACAGGCACCTATAGACACGCTATGCCGCGAATTGCTGACGAGTAAAGGTGAAGTATCAGGAGCAACTCTGGCTCAGGCCGTCCTGAATAGCTATGCTGCTTCGGGTGATGCGGATAAGCTGGCTTTCTTTTTTCAGCTTCGCGATGAATTCGATCTCGATGCGAATACGGCAAAAACCGCTTTGACGGCCTATCAGCAAAACCCCGACAAAAAAACCTATGCCGCTTTTATGCATGCGGTTGATGCGCCGCGGCTGGAACTTGTGCGCCGCCTTAATCAGGTGTCGGGCGCCACTGCCCAGCTTGTTGCCATGCGGCAGGATTTACTGCGTCTGGCAATAGACAATCCGGAAATTGCGATTGTCGATCATGATTTCAAAAACTTGTTTCTAAGCTGGTTCAATCGCGGATTTCTGGTGATCCGGCCAATCAACTGGACCAGTCAGGCACATATCCTTGAAAAGATCATTGCCTATGAAGCTGTCCATGAAATCGATAGCTGGGATGATCTACGACGTCGTCTACAGCCTGAAGATTGTCGTTGTTTTGCTTTCTTCCACCCTTCAATGCCCGATGAGCCTTTAATCTTTGTGCAGGTGGCATTAACGGACGCGGTGTCGAACTCGATACAGGTGATATTGTCTGATGACCGTAACGCCATAAGCGCAGCTAGCGCCACGACAGCTACCTTTTATTCGATCTCGAATTGCCAGCAAGGCTTGGCCGGTATTTCATTTGGCAATTCGCTTATCAAGACCGTTGTTCAAACCTTGTCACGGGAACTGCCCGATCTTTCGGTTTTTGTAACCTTATCGCCAATGCCCGGCTTTGTGAGTTGGTGTGTGGGTCTCAACATCCAGCTGGATAGTCCGGAGCCAGATGATTTGCGGCGGATAGCCGCCCATTATTTGATTAATGCCAAATGACCAGATAACCAGCCAATCGATCCGGTGGCGCGGTTTCGTCTCACTAATGGGGCTAGGGTGCATGCCATTCATAGCGATGCTGATCTTTCCGCAAAGGGGATTCAGCAATCGGCAGGGCTGATGGTTAACTATCTTTATGATCTACCGCATCTGGCTGATAATCATGAAGAATTTGCAACGTATAATAACGTTGTCGCCTCGCAAGACGTGCAAAATTTGGCGTCAGAGGCCATAAAACAGTTTCAGTTCTAAGCTTTATTCACGCTTGCACTGAAAGGATTTTTGACAGGCCGCATTTGGGCTGTCATTTGAAATTTGTGCTGGCTGACCACGGCTTTGCCGTTGGTAAATACATTTGGTACCTTCTTCAGGGTCACGTTCGACTTTCATCAGGCGGCAGACTTCCATCTTGGGCAGTTCTTTGCTTTCTTTTTTTGGCACATATGTTTTGCCAACTGCAAACGCTGTGCTGGCTAGGCCAGTCACAAGAAATGTTGCCATCAGGGGGACGAAAATAGCGCGCTTCATTCTGTTACCCATCCTTGCTATCGGCAACGTCAATATCATCCTCTGATCCGGGCAAATAGGCTTTACCTTGAATTGCGCGTGCGCCCAGCTTGTCAAGCAGTTCAGGCTTGTCGCTAATCAGACCGCGGATTGTATCTTCAATATGCTTTTCAGCTGCTTCGAATGACTCGGCATCCATTTCGGCAACACCATCAATGATCCAGTGAACTTTTACCTGCATTTTGTCTCCTTTTCTGACGGCCATCGGCCATCGAAAGCTAGTTCTTGAACGTCAGACTTTCAAAAATTGTACCAGCTTTGACCTGTAACTTAACAATTTCTTCACCGTCAACTTTGCCTTGGGCTTCGTCGCGTGCTTCAATACTGCCTTCTTCGCCAATAGCGGCGGCAATCGAATACCATACATAGGCTGTTTCAAAGTCAGCTTCTTCAAGCAGCATGGCATGATAGGATGCAAATTGCATAACGGCCGTGCGGTCACCATCATCAATCCGTGCCTGTAATTTTTCACGCAAACTTTCGCGTGCGTCTTTCAGCGCTTTTTCTGGCATCATATCAACCAGCTCGTCGGCCAGTTCAACAGCCTCTTCAATACCGCCAAGTACAGCAGACCATGCCCAGATCAGAGCTTGCTGAAAGTTCTGCGGGCGTCCTTTGCCGGCGTGTAGCAGAACAGCCAGATTATATTGCGCATCATGTTGCGAGGCGTTCGCTTGGGCTTCAAAAATCATGATAGCGTCATTGTAATTTTTGTTTTTGACCGCTCCAACGGCGCGGCTAAATGCGGCATCGCTGGTCAGATCAGCATCAACGCTGGTGGTGTTGTCAGCCGCCATACTCATTTGAGTGGCAAGCGTCACCAACAACAACATTCCAGCAAGCTTTCTGGTACAAAATGTCATCGCGCGCCACATCATCTAACGACCTGCCATCATGACAAGTTGCAGATAGAATACACGTAGTTTGAATTTGGAATTGGGGCGGCGTTCATAAACCACAATGCGGGGACGGTCAGTCCCCGGTTTTTGAAACTCGATCACCATATTCTCGGGCAGATGCACACCATGATTGGTCAATGTGCCCTGAGGGTCACGCGAAAACTGGTCGTTGAATTCCTTATCGATCCAGATCAACGCCAGCGCTTTGCCCAGAATATCAGGCAAGCGGGTCTGAACATCTTTGCGGTTACCAAGATGTACATCACCATTAACCAGACGAAAACCGCTACCCCCATTCTCATCACGTCGTGCGGGTGGGTTGGCTTTCGGCACAGTGATAAGAGCATTTGGTGGATTTGTACTCATGACACCCGAATGAACGTAGAACCAATAATTTAGATAATGCTCATATCATGCCTGAAAAATGAAAAATGGCAACTGATTTAGCGTCCGAACCCCATGATTTGATGAAAAAACATGTATGCGCGATAAAAAAATCATATTTGCCTGTTTCGGCACAGAAATTGAATAGACATGGCAGATAATTAATTAGCGAGGGTCAAAATGTTAGCCATAATCAGGTCAGGTATTGCTGCTGCCAATAAAGAGATCAGTTTGATTTCCAACAATATTGCCAATGCAAGCACGAACGGATTCAAACGGTCTTCCGCCCAGTTTCAGGATATTTATGGCATTGCTGGCGAAAAACGCGCGGCAGCACAGGTTGGCATGGGCACAATTTTTGATTCTACACGCCGTAATCATGCGCAGGGTGCCTTCAAGACAAGTGGTAGTGAGCTTGATCTGGCGGTAGCTGGCGAGGGCATGTTCATTGTCGCCCCCCCGAATGCGGGAAATGAGCTGCGCTATACGCGTGACGGATCGATGCGGCTTGATGAGGATGGCTTTATCGTCAATAACGAAGGTCATTTTCTGATTGGCCTTGATGGTGATCCGCTTCGCCTACCTTTGCGACGCTTTCCGGATGAAGGCGGTGCAGATGCGGCTGAAGAGCTTCTTACCTCGGTAACGATTGGCGTTGATGGTCAGATAAAGGCAACCTATGCGGGGGCTATGACACGCGGCAATGGGGCGGTCATCAATCGTGGGCGCATTGCTTTGGCGCGCTTTCAGAACGAGGCCGATCTGACCTCCAAGGGTAACGGCCAATTCATCATGAATGCCAAAACTGGTTTACCTGCGGTTGGGGCTGCCAGTCAGGGTAATTTTGGCGATGTTCTCAGCGGTAATCTTGAAGTGTCAAACGTGAAAATCAACGATGAACTGACCAGCATGATCCGGGCACAACAGGCCTATTCGGCCTCATCGCGGATGCTCCAGACCGACACTGATATCGTCAAGAGATTCCTCTAGTCGCACGGTAATATAGCTTATTTCACAGGGATAGTGACCGATATATCGGTGATGGTGATGATGGCTTCGCTATCAATGCTCAAATCTCCATCAATGCTCACAGCCAGCGCGGTTTCCAGCGTTAGAACCAGCTCCATTGGTCGGTTGCTGGCCTTGCTCATATGGCGGGTTAGCCGGTCAAAATATGTATCTGATACGGATAATTCGGCTGTCATCAGCGGGCGATCAACGAATATATGTAATTGTCCACCACCCTTGCTGTCGGCCATGATTGTGTCTGGCGCATCGATAGGCTTGTCGTCAATCGGCCTGATAGTCACTGCGCATTGACCGCGCGCGATATTCTTCAAATTACAGTTAATTTTCAAAGCCCGTGCGGCGGCAAAACCATCTACTGATATATCGGCCATTTGAACCGACATATTGATCTGGTCGGTTTGATGCCAGATGGACTGTCTGGCGTCAGCCACTTATGGCTTCCTGTTGATTTATCTGTTCCATGAAACTGCGCAGGCGGGCGATAGCAGCCTTTTTGATTTGCGATACGCGGCCTGTGGTCACTTCCAGAATCTCGGCAATTTCATATACATTCAGCTCTTCGACATAATAAAGCTGAATAACCAGCGCTTCACGCTCGGGCAGGGTGGTCAGCGCATCTTTCAGAACGTTGCGCAATTCACTGTCGCTTATATTGTCTTCTGGTGTGTTTTCATTCGACACAAACCAGATAGAAAATTCGTCATACACATTATCCAGAGATTGATGCACATTTGCCTGAAATGCTTGTTCCCATTCGCGCATTTCTTCCGGCGCGATGTCCAGATCACCAGCGACTTCATCAATCGATGGATCACGCCCCAGCTTCTGCCGCAGAATTGATTCGGATTGACGTGCCTTTTTTTGCATCTGAATCGTCGTGCGGCACAGATTTGAATTTTTACGCAGATGATCGACAATACTGCCGCGAATACGGATGCTGGCATAGGAGCTAAAGGTTGCGCCTTCCTGCACCGAATAATTCTGGGCGGCCATGACCAGCCCGTAATATCCAATCTGAACCAAATCCTCGATTTCGGCAGAGGCGTGTACCCGGCCATGAATATGCCATGCGATCTGGCGTACCAGTTCCATATGATCGCTGATCAGGCCTTCAACATCGGGTTTTTGTTCCGCGTAACCGGATTTCATGGGTTATGCTCCTGCCATGCTTGGCATTTTGTTAAAATAACGAATGCCGTTGGCTTGGTTCGGGGTGGCATCCATAACGGCTTTTGACAGGCTTTGCAAAGCCAGGTTTTCGGGTAAATTCTTATCGCCAAGGCTGATCGGACGGCGCTCGACGATTGATTTTCTGATCCGGTTTGACAACGGTAAATACCCAGCTAACTCTAACTTTACATCCAGAAAACGGTACACGATATTTTGGAATTTGGCAAAATGTGCTTGCGCCTGGCCTTTGCCAGTCACCATATTCACGACAATTGAAAATCGTTCCACGCCAGCTTCCAGATTGGCTGCCTTGATTAATGAATAGGCGTCAAGAAAGCTGGTCGGCTCGCCAACCAGAACCACGACAACACGGTCGGCCGCCGCCACAAAGGCAATGGAATTATCCGATGCACCCGCTGGCACATCAGCAACAAGAACATCAGGCTTTGGTTCCAGATTATCCATCAAGCGGATTGTTTCATACCGTGTTTTCTTGTCCAGATTCAGCATGTCCAAAAGGCCGCTTCCCCCCGACAGAAAATTCATGCCCAAAGGCCCTGAACAGACTGTGTCGGCTAAGGGAACCTTGCCGCTTATCGCGTCACTGATATAATTCTGTGGATTTACGCCTAACAGGATATGGGCATTCGCCATCCCAAAATCGGCGTCCAGCAAGGTAACCTTTTTGCCCATACGCGACAGGGTAAGACTGAGATTGACAGCGATATTGGTTTTACCAACGCCGCCTTTACCACTTGCTACTGCAATTGAAGATGCCATGTCTGGATCACTCCGGCTTAGAAAAAACAAAGTTGTCCGCATTGGACAAACGTAAACATATCAGCGCGTTCATTAGCAGTTCTCTTTTAAATATTGCGCTAATATTGCCTCGGTAGCAATGGCAATTCCGCCAACAATGGACTTTGTCCCTGTCAACAGCCCAATGCCATTGCCATGCGTTAACAGGCTGCACAACTCAGGTGGTGTTGCCTCACATTCGTCAAGTTTGGTCAAAGCAATTGTTGGAGACAGCTGTTTATACAGATTGCATTGATGCCCGATCATAACACTGCTACTCCCCCCCGGAATGGCCTGTACAACGGCAACGCGTGCTGGATCCAGCGCGGCTGTCGCCTTGCGGATTGCGGCCACTGCCTGATCGGGCTGGGCCGACACATCCATAATCATACGGCGGCTTGTTTCCTTTACCCGTAGTGACAGTTCGGCAAGCGGGAAATCTACCGATGGCATATTCATCAAACGTGCGTGATCCTTGATTGTCTCACCAGCCACCCTTTCGGATGTCACTGTGCCAAGGATCATATTATTGGCAATGCCGGTTTCCTTACAATGCGCTGCGATCTTGGTAGCCAGAGTTGTTTTTCCGCTACCGCTTGACCCAACCACACAGATCAGACGCGCTTCAAACAGGTCTTCGGTATGCGGGCGTACTAGCTGGCGTGCCAGTTCATGCATAAAGCTAAGTCGTGCCTTTTCATAAGATTGGCCTTCAAAAGCATGCTGTAGTTCGCTGACAACCTCCGGTGTAAATCCAGCCTGACGTAGCTTGATCGTAGTGCTATGTCCCAGCTTTTCGCTCAACCCATTTTCATCGGTAATCATCATCCCTGTCATCATTGATTTCAGGATTGCCATATCCTTTCGCATTGACGCCATGTCAGATGGTGTTGATGTAGGCTCGCTTTGGCTTTTTGCTAAGGCTTTCAGGGCAAAATCAGCAGTTATGCCTTCATCTTCTAGCGTGCCCTCAACATGTTCTTGAATCAGTTTCTGATCGAACAATTCGGTAAAAGCGGGCGCTTTCTTTGGCGCCTTAGATGGCCTGACCTTGACACGGTGCGCCGCGTCATTCGTCGCGACCATTTCGATCTTGCCGTTTCGATTTGCCGTTTCCAGGATCAAAGCATCATCACCCAGCTTTTGGAAAATTTCATCCATTGCGGCTGCGGTATCTGCTGCTGATACGGTTATGGTTGCCATTATTTTATCCTTTCATAGTCAAATCTATTGAGGCCAAAGCCCACTTTGTTATTCGCTGGCTTCGCCACTGACGGTCGCAACGACTTCAATTTTTCTTGATTCAGGTAGTTCAGTGAAGGCAAGTACAACCATATCGTCGATATGCTGACGAACGATCGCTGAAAATTCTCGACGGATCGCAGGTGACACAACGATCACTGCTTGTTTATCTTGTGACGCCAATGTCTCATTAGCGGCTGAAATTCTTTGCAATAGTTGCTGGGCAAGGCTGTTATCAAGCACCAACCCTTGATCGCCACTCTGACGTGCCATTGAAATCAGCATATGTTCCAGATCGGAATTTAGCGTGATCACGGGCAAAGGCTGGTTCAACGGTGCGACCTGCTGGATCAGTAATCCGGCAAGGGCAGGGCGTAATGCCTCGGCCATATCGGCAGTTGACAGATTGCGTGCTGCCAAGCCTGACATATTCTCCAGAATACCGCGCAGATCACTGATTGGAACACGCTCTTCAAGCAAGGTGCGCAAAATCCCTGTCAAAGTATGAAGGGGCACCAGCTTGGGCACAACTGACTCAACAAGACTTGGTGAGGTTTGTCCCAAATTATCAAGCAGGCCTTGTACATCGTCTTGGCCGATAAGCTGACCAGCATATTTATAAAGTATCTGGCTTAGATGCGTTGACAGAACTGACTCAGGGGCAACAACAACATAACCTTTGGCTTCGGCTTCGGTCTGTTGCTGGCTGGTAATCCAGATAGCATCCATGCCGAATGATGGATCTTTAACCTCGATACCATCGATTTTGATATTCACATTATCACCCGGAATGGCCAGTTTACGATCAGGGAAAACCTGATCTTCGCCAACGATTGTAGGGCCAATGCGGATACGATAGGTATTGGCTGGCAAGCTCATATCATCACGGATACGAACCGCCGGAACAATAAAGCCAAGTGCCTTTGATACTTGCCGGCGAATACCTGTAATCCGGTTGGTTAGAGGGCCACCTGTATCTTCTTCGACCATTTCGACAAGCCCGTAACCAAGTTGAATTGATACCGGCGCATTATCTGCAATTTCGTCAAGTTCGATCAGATCTGGTGACGTGGTGGCTTCTTCCTGTTCGGCCAATTCTTCAGCTTCGCCATCTTCAAGAGCTTGACGTTCCTTTACATAGGACCAATAGCCAGCTCCCGCGGCAATTAGGGCCGCACCGATAAATAACAGATTTGGCATGCCTGGCACAAAACCGATCAGCATCAATACTCCGGAAACAGGCGCCCATGCGCGTGACAGGCTAATCTGGTTGCCAATATGTGCAGCCATATCCTGAGTTGATGAAACACGGGTTACGATGATCGCTGTGGCGATGGCCAGAAGCAAAGACGGTATCTGGGCAACTAGGCCGTCACCGATTGATAATAAAATATAGTTTTCGGCAGCAATGCTCACTGACAGATCATGTTGTGAAATGCCGATAATCAGACCGCCAACAATATTGATAATCAGGATCAGGATCGACGCCACCGCGTCACCTTTTACAAATTTTGACGCACCATCCATGGCACCGTAAAAATCGGCCTCGCTGGCAATCTCTTCGCGCCGGTCGCGCGCCTCGTCATTGGTCAGCACACCAGCATTCAGATCGGCATCAATCGCCATCTGCTTGCCAGGCATCGCATCAAGGGTAAAACGTGCTGAAACTTCTGAAACACGCCCCGCACCCTTGGTAATAACAACAAGGTTAATAATAATAAGAATAATAAATACGAAAATACCGACAGCATAATTGCCAGAGATAACAAACTCGCCAAATGCCTTGATGACCTGACCCGCAGCGTCACCGCCTGTATGCCCTTCACTAAGTACAATCCGTGTCGAAGCAACGTTCAGACCAAGCCGCAGGATTGTGGCGATCAGAAGCAGGCTGGGAAAACTTGAAAAATCTAATGGCCGTAGTGCATTCATCGCGACCATCAGGATCAAAAGAGACATTAGAATATTAAAGACAAAAAACGTATCAAGCAGGAACACCGGCAACGGCAGAACCATCATCGAAATCAGCACCAGAATACCGACAGGTAAAATGCCAGTCGTTACCAGCGCCTTTGGATCGGTGATACCAAATCGTGCAAGTGTCATTTCCATGACGCATACCCTCTGTCATTATATTGAACAGCATGATGCCCATACCCCAGAACACTACCTCGGATATGTGTTGTTATATGTTTGCTAACAAATTGAATATACATGCTTTTATGCCTTTAAACTTATATGTTGCAGCCAGATAATCTGATTGCACCTGCGTATAGAAAGGCAATAAACGTGCCAGAACGAAAAAAATTGGCGTTTTTGGTAAGAAAACCCTGAAAATCGAACAAATAAAATGAGTGGCACGGATAATGCATAGCCGATGTGTATCAAATTTATGAAGAATGGAACGGACCCATGCAAAAAACTCCCAAGCGGAATACCTTAGTTACCTTTGCAGCTTTAGCGGCGGCATCAATAGCGGTTTCTGGCTGTCAGCTTGCCGATAGCCTTGGCGGCTCGTCGGCAATGTCCACAAGCGGCACAGGCGCATCATTGCTTGAGCAAAGTCAGGCCGCATCATTGGCATCAGTCGCCGAGGTGTTTGACGCTGGCGCAGATGAAATCCCAACATTAACAGCTGTAGGCTATGCTGTTGTGTCATCTCAGCCAGGACGCTCAGATGCGCAAAAGCGGTTGATGGCAATTCGCTCGGCACGAATGGCGGCGATGCGTGATCTTGCTGAACAAATTCACGGCTTGCAGGTAGATAGTTCGACAACGGTGATCGATCTGATGGTGCAAAACGACACGTTCCGTGGCGTGGTTTCAGGCACAATTCGTGGCGCACGCACTGTTCGCATTAACCCGACTGGCTCGGATACATATGAAATCGTGCTGGAAATTGACCGCGATATGATTGCCCATCTTATGGGAACTGCACGAAACTATGGCTAGGGCTGTCCCTTATAAATGCCAATATGTGTGGTGCTTCTAACCTTGGGGTGTAAAGCAGAACAATGAAAAAAGATGGTCTTTCCATTATCCCGTTCTCCCTGCCAAGCTGGCGTGCGCTGATACTATCAGTGCTGCCGGTTTGGTTTGTTTTGCTGTGCACTATATTCATATCAACAGCCATGAGTGCTGAAGGCTTTCGGTTTGCCGAGGCTACTGGACGCGCTGTCATCATGCATGAAGCGGCAACTGATGAAGCCCGCATGATTGCGCTTGAAGATGCGCTTTATCAGGTTGCGTTGCAGGGCGGTGCCGAGGTGAACGGATTTTCGGCGGTAACGACGGATACAACCTTGAGCGATCATTTCGTTGTACGTCCGTCTAGCCGCATTCTTGATTATACCATTACCAATGAAATTGTTGATGATGACCATTACATGGTTACTGTACGGGCGGCAGTTGGCGCATTGCCAAAAGCCGAATGTGCGACACCGCGTCATCATAATGTAACGGTTTTTGCCCCATCCATTTATGTTGGGCCAACAGTACCAGCATGGTTGGCACCGATTGCCAGATCCAGCCTTACCGAAATGCTCATGCAGATGGAACGGCACCCCAATCTTATGACGCGTCGGGCGATCACAACCAAACTTGATGTTGCTGCTTTGGCGCGGGCGAATGATGCGTTTGACTACAAGGCTTTGACCGAGGGGCGGGTACGGGTTGAGACAGGTGATTTTGCTTTTGTCCCCGAAATTTCATTTAATGCCCGAAAAATAGGCGGTTTATTGCTTAATGAAATGTTGCTTGATGTCACCATCACAATGCATGTTACCGATGGGGTGTCCTACGCGCCAGTCCTTGACCACAGCGCAACAGCGACGATCAAGCTGAGTGATATTACACCATCCCAAACATTCAATGTCCTGTCCCGCAGTAAGCGCAAGGACATCACTGCACAAATTTTAGGCATAATGCCTAATTTCATCAGTGGATTAACGAAAAAACTGACCTGCCGCCCGCTTATCAGCACCCTTACATTAGCTAATGGTGTTTTAACGGTACCCCTTGGCAAAACCCATGGTGTAGGCCAAAATTCACTAGCAGTGACCAGTGGAACAGATACCCTTTGGACCATTTTACGTGTGTCAAAAGCAGACGCACGAACGGTTGTCCTTGAGCCCTTAAACCCGGCACGTGATAAGAACATGCTTCAGGGCGCAAAGGTTGAATTTATGGAGTTAACGCAATGATTACACGCACTATTTTTACAATCAGCTTACTGGCTGGATTAACTGTTCCGACGCTTGCTGTCGCCCAATCGCAACCGATTGTCGTCCTTGAATATCCAAATCAGTCAGCATCGGGCAACGTGGATAGTAATAATCCATTTGTGATCGATGCAAACTATACTGCCAAGCATAAAGTTATGCAGAATGAGACACTTAGTCATGTCATTGACAAGCATTATGCCAATAGTGGGTTGAATTTGAAATTCATCGAAATGGCTATTGTTGCTGCCAACCGAAAGGCCTTTGTGCGGGGTAACCCTAATTTTCTTTACGCTGACAAAACATTACATCTGCCATCATTGAATGAAATTCGCGATATGATTCTGGGCAAGAACAAGGCCAATGCAGGCAGTGGCGGGGGGAGTTCACAAAGTGATCAGATCTATTTCATCGGGGGCTAATCCTGCTTGCATGCATAAAATAGCGCTGCCTATTATTGCGGCAATGATCGCGGTTGTTGCCAATGCTGTTTCAGCCCAAGCCGTTAGTGCTAATAAAACTGTGCCGATGCCAACTGTGAATGACGAATTGGCGGATAAAAAGGACACAGATAATCAAATTATTACGGGTAAATACATTAACCAAATCGTTTCTCAGTTTTTATTGGTCAAAGGTGTGGAAGCAACGCCTAGCTTAAATCCATCGCGCCTCTTTCGTAAATGTGATGGGCCTTTGACTGTGAATCCGATGTTTGGCAATTTCCAAACTGTACGTGTTGAATGTGAAGACGTCATTGGGTGGCGTGTTGCTGTACGAACCAAGATCAAATCAGAAGTAGCATATGTTAAGAAAACCACACATAAAAACACCACTAAAATTACCAAAAATATCTCAAGAAATATAACAGCTAAAGCTGTCAAAAAAGCTGAAACGGCGCGTGTGGTAAGCCTCACACGCAGCATGCGACGTAATGAAATTATCATGCCTGAAGATGTTGCTTTTATTGATGTATCAATACGCGAAGTTGCAGGTGTGTTTTTTGAACAAGACGACGTGGTTGGTCGGCGTTTAAAAACATCAGTTTCAGCAAGAAAGCCAGTTTTTGCACGGCAACTTCAACCACATTGGATGGTCGAGAAAGATCAGGAAGTAACGCTGATTAATCGTTCTGGTGCGATCGCTGTCAGTATGATAGGTTATGCCTTAGAAAACGGTCAATATGGTGAGTGGATTAAGGTCAAAAACGCGAACAGCAATAAAATTGTTCATGGCCAGATAATTAATTCAAAAAAAATTGCAACAGGGGCTAACATTCAGTGAGTTCTAGTCGTTAAAGTACTTGAGGAGGCTATTTAAATGGTTGATGCCATAAAAAATATGGTCAATCGAGTCGAGGTTCAAAAACCCCGTGATCGTGATTTTGACAGCAAAGCAGTTGCAACAGGTGCGTCTGACGTAGCACCAGTCGCACGCGACACTGTCACTATGAGTGATGCGGCTTCACCACAGGTGATTGCACAGCTGGCAGAAAAGCCGCCGGTTAGTGCTGAGGCAGTTAATCGTATCAAAAGTGCGATTGCAAATGGTGAATACCCAATTAACCTTGATTTGATTTCTGATGCGCTTATGGATGCATACAGGGATTTAAAAACCTGAAACTTGGTTGTTTAGGTGACAGATACCCGCACATCTAAAACGCATACCCTTTTTGACACTGTTGAGCGCTCGCTTGACAGTGCTTTGTTGCGTCTGGAAGATGCCGCTAATCTTCGTGCTATGATGGAAGAAGTTGAAAATCAGGTTCAAGAGGTTTGGCCTTTAATTGAGTCATCTGAAGAAAGTGAAAAACTAAGTGCCGATGATAAGGTGCAACTTTCAGTAATCTTAGATAAGATAAATCTATTGGAAGCTAAAACGCGTGCTAGGCTGGCATGGTCAGATGATTTAGGAAAGCATATCCGCAAATCACTTGATAAATCGATTTAGCCACTGAAAGCCAGAATTGCTAGCTGACGGAAAAGAGAAGGCGGTACTATGCACAGTCTGAACATGTTTTTATCCTTTGTCATAAGTCCTGCTGGCATTGTCCTTCTGACAGTTGCAATCATGCTTGGTGTTGTTGTGTGGCGAAGCCTTTCGGTGCAAGCCGAACAGCGGAAATTGTCAGAAAAATTTGATGAGGCGCTTCGAAACCAAGCACAGCAACTGGACGTTCAAAATCAAACCATGTCACGCCTTGCCGGACATATATCAAAGCTAGGTGACATGATAACCGATCATGGGGCTACATTTGATACCATGCGCGAGGACATTTTGCGTCTGACAGATGATGTTCGCGGTGAGGTTGGCACCTCAAAAGCGATTGAAATGGCACGTAAAGGCGCGTCTGCCGAAGCGATCATGAAAGCAACAAAGCTATCTGCGGGTGATGTTGATGCCATCGTGCGGTTTCACGGAAAATCAAAATAACCTAACGCACAAGGCTACATCTTGAAAATGCTACTTTTGCATTCAAGATGATACATTGTTTTATCCATTGTTACATTTAGGCTCTTTGTATGCCTGTCGATCACGATTTTCATCTGCGCATCAGCAATCGTAATCAAACTGGCACTGCTTTGCGTAATGGGCATACGCGTCTCGCCGTTTTTGGTTGTTACAATCGCATCATCGCCAGATTTGTTTGACCTGACTACGACTTCAAAAATTCCAGCTTTATTCAGGCCGCATGAAAAGGTTTCCTGTTTGAATCGGGACATGTCTTTGCAACCAGAAAGTGCCAAAAACAGTCCAGCAGCTATGGTACAAAACCCTGTATAATTTAATGCATGCGCCACCTTGGTCAGCTATCCTTTTTACGGTCACTTGACTCTGTTTCAGTTTCGTCAAGATCACCCAGTTCTTCCAAGCCAGCAAGAATGTCAGACTCGGATGTTTCAACAGGCTCTCCATCTGGTGACGACGCGCTAGGCTTTGGCATCTTATCAGCGACAGCCGCAGCAATCGCCTCATTGTCTGCTACATCACTAGTTGGATTGTCTTCAACGTCATCCTGATCATCAATATCTTCGGCAATTGGCGCTGTCAGATCAATGTCATCAGGCATGTCGTCAGGCATGATGTTATCATCGCTTACATCTGTTTCCAGCATGTCTGCATTATCATCAGCTTGCATATCGGCTGTGGCGGCGTCGTCATTTCCTTCACCATCGTCGGCCATAGCTTCATCAGGCGCGTCTGCCGGTTCATCCATTATGCTCGTCAGCTCATCTGATATGTCTGATTGATCTTCAGGTATATCTGAAAGCTCATCTGATGCATCGTCCAGCACATCAGTCATGTCCGAGAGATCATCATTCATGTCTGGGAATGGTTTATCATCCACATCCGTTTCTTGTAATTCGGCTTTTCCATACTCAATTAATTTAGTGGCATCGTCAGTATGAACGTCAATGACAACACCGCTTGGAAAGCGCACTCCGTTAACTTCACAATTCTTAATAATCCGGACTCGCATCCAACTGGTGTCATTAAGGTCATCTTCAAGATCGGCAAAACCATCAATATCGTCATCTGCTGGTACAGGCGCAGGATCGATAAAATCGAGTTTTTTATCGCTGGTTTTTAGAGCTCCTGACTCCATTAACGCCATTATGCGCTGGCGCAGGATATAAACGCGAGCAGCCAGAATGCCCAGGCGCTTCAGTTCATCTGTTTCGCGGTCAAGAAGCCCCTTTACGAACTCATTCATCTCATCAAGTGACTGATCATCACATTTCGCGATAACTGCATCGCGTACTTTAATTGTTTGTGGTGCCAATGGCGTTGAAGAGCCGGGACCCGCGCTATTCGATAATGTCGTTCTAGCCATTTTTTTATCCTTGCCGTTATATTTGGCATCCTTATTGCAAATTCCAGACCAATCGAAGGTTTCTTTTAATGTTTTTTACCTCTTGAAAAGGGCGGAAAAGCTGAGATCGATAACCGTTACACGTAACTATATAGAGGTAAGACGATGAAAGGAATTGGCGATTATCTGCAAGTGCATGCGGCAGCCTTATCTTTGCGCTCTAAACGTAACGATATTTTAGCGTCGAACATTGCTAACGCAGCAACTCCAAATTTTAAAGCGCGTGACATTAATTTCGAAGACGAGATTAAACGGGCAGCTGGCCACGGTTCCATGGATGGTTCCGACGCACGTCATATCAGAATGGCGGTGAACGCACGTCCTGACCAGGTTCTTTATCGCCAACCATTAAATCCATCACTGGATGGTAATACAGTTGAGTTAAATGTTGAGCAGATGGAATTTTCTGAAAACGTTATGCGTTATCAAACATCACTTACGTTTCTTAACAACCGCATTACCGGCCTTATGTCGGCAATCAGGGGCGAGTAATGGCTGAAATCAAAAACGTATTTGATATTTCTGGGAGCGCAATGGCAGCGCAGATGGTGCGCCTTAACACTATTGCCAGTAATCTTGCAAATGCTGGAAATCTCGCAAGTACTGAAGACGAAGCCTATCGCTCAATGAAGCCTATTTTCGAAACCCGTTTTGCGGATCGCGTGAATGATAGTGGCATGTCAACAACACAGGTTGTTGGTGTAACGCAGCTAGATAGGAAGCCTGAGCGTATTTATATGCCAGACCACCCAAAATCTGATGAAAAAGGTTTCGTCTATAGTGCGGCAGTTAATGTCGAAGAAGAATTCGTAGAAATGATTGAGGCAAGCCGCCAGTACCAAAATAATATTGAAGTTGTAACAACCTTACGCGCTCTGATGATGCGTACAATCAACATGGGCAAATAGAAACGGAGACCGAATAAATGAGTACAATTGATACATCGTCCCAAAACTCGCTGAATTCAATTTTGGATAAGCTTGGTGTGAAATCTAGTGATGATGCAGCTCCAGCTAACAATGATCAGCTAGGTCAGGAAGAGTTTTTGACGCTGATGACTACTCAGCTTCAAAACCAGGACCCTTTTGCGCCTATGGAAAATACAGACATGATTGCACAAATGGCGCAATTTTCTACCGTAACAGGTATTACTGATATGAACCAGACGCTGAATGGCCTTGCCGAAACTCTGTCAGAGTTTCGAATTGCAACCGCCTCAAATATGCTAGGTAATTCAGTGATGATTCCAGGAAATTATGCACGCCCTGATAACAATGGCGAAATCCATGGAATGCTCGATCTGCCATCAGCGTCAGGTGTCACTAGCCTCGCCTTTACTGACAAAGCTGGCGCAATGTTACATTCGGTTGAACTTGGTGCTCAAGCTTCAGGACTTGTTGGGTTCTCATGGGAAGATATCCCTGAAGATATCCTTAACAGTGGTGAACCTGTTCGCATTGAAGCGCATGTTGATTTTGGCAAAGGTATGGAAACACTCACTCCGAGCATATTTGCTGACGTTCTTTCTGCATCAACTGGTGACGCTACTACAGGTGTCATGCTTGATGTTCGTGATTACGGCGAAGTTCGAGCAGCTGATGTGGCAAGGTTCCGCTAGGGCTGATTATTTTACAACTCAATTGAACTGAACTTTTGAATAATAAATTGTATCATAGGAGACTAACTAATGTCATTTTATACCGCTTTGACCGGATTGAATGGATCTTCGGCAGATATCTCAGCAACCTCCAACAATATTGCAAACGTTGGAACAACAGGCTTTAAACGGAGCCGAGTTGAATTTGGTGATATTTTTGCGACTTCACCTCTGCAGAACTCTTCTTCTTCACTTGGATCAGGTGCAATTTTGAAAGGTGTTAAGCAGCAGTTTACTCAGGGTAACATTGCTGCTTCACTAAATGCCTTGGATTTGGCGATTTCTGGCCAGGGTTTCTTTGCTCTTAAACCTTCATTGACCTCTGCACAAACAGTTTACACTCGTAATGGATCGTTGAACGTTGATAATGATCGATATGTTGTGGACTCAGCTGGTCAGTATCTACTCACATATCCAGTGAATAACGATGGATCTGTGACAGCTAAAGACCTTGATAGTGCTGTTCCTTTGCAGCTACCAGTTACATCTGGTGACCCACAAGCGACGAGTACTATTAATCTTGGAGTGAACGTGCCTGCTTCTTCAGAGGTTGTTACGGATCAAGCTCAATTTTCTGACGGTTATACATTTAACCCTGATGATCCATCCACGTTTACAAATTCAACATCTATTACAATCTTTGATGATTTGGGCAATCCAACAATCGCAACAGTGTATTTTATTAAAACACAATCAGCGTCTGCAGATGATCCAACAAATAAATACGATACTCGCTTGGTCATTAATGACCAAATCATTGATCCTGATCTAGTTAGTTCGGTTGATGATGCAGGCAATCAGGTTTTCATAGATAGGTTTGGACGTCAGACAACGACTGTACCTGATGATAACTACTTCCTTGAAGGTAAAGGGTCGCCACTTTATAAGCTTGATGATTTGCAGAAGTTAATTCCATCATCTCCTGCTACAATTAAGGGAGAGCAAACATCGTTCGACTTTGGTGAAGAGGGAGACAAGCTTGTTGAGATTGTTACCGACCCTCTTGAATTCAAAGCTACTCGTGAAGGCGGTAATGCAGGTGGTGACGTATATTGGGGCAAAGATTTTCTTCTTTTAAATGTTGATGATAGTGACCAGCCGGTAAGTATTGACATTAGGCCTGGTACCTATAATGCAACTCAATTAGCCGCAGAGGTTGAGCGGTCAGTCAATGCCGCTTATGGTGATGATAGAAAGTTACAGATTGTACAAAATCTAGATGACAAGATTAAAATTGATCTGAAACGTACTGATGCTGATGGCGCAGTTAGTAGTTTGGATACTGCAATTGAGGTTGACTTGTTGGGGACTGATAGCTTTGTATCAGAAAATATTCCTGACTTTGATATTGATGGTTCTTCACCAGATATTACCCGTGAAGATTTTCTTGCTCATACTCAAGTGAAAATTAATGAAGCTTTGAATTCATACAATCGCACTCAATCAGGTAATCCGCTGGGTGTCGAAAATCTCTCATTTACGCGTTCTACCAGCAGTAAAATTAACTCTGTTTATGAATTTAATAATATTGTCACACTCGACAGGTTAGGAAATAGTACAAATTTAACTATTACTCCAGGAACAATTGTCGATGCTAACTCTGAAGAAATTACAATTGATTTAGTTGCAGATGAGGATGGAGACGGTGTTTTTGAAACTAGTGTGACCTTAAATTCTGGAACTCTTGTTTCAGCCCAAGACACAGCGACAACTATTGCTACTGCAATGGCAATTGATAGTGATGTATCGGGAGCTAACAGTAAATATGAAGTATCGGCTTCAGCCGGAGTTCTAACAGTTTCTCGCCCAGATGGTGTGAACTTTTCTATATTAAAAGGTAATTCAACTTTCCCAGCTAACTCTTCATTGAAAGTAGGCACTGCAGATATTTCTAGTGCATTGACAGTGACAAAAACTACCACTGGATCAGGTTCTGCTGCTGAAGTTCAAAGTGTCACTGGGCTTGATGCTGCTGGTCTTGCAAATCTAGCAGGTAAAAGCCTTACTTTGGGTGAGAGTGGCGCTATAAATTTTGGCACTAGTTCGCTAACTGTTAGCAAAACAACTACAGGCACAGCATCTGTGGTAGAAGTTCAATCATTGACTGGGCTTACTGCAACGGGGCTTGCTGATTTGGCAGGACAAAAATTAACAGTTTCGGATGGAACAAATTCAGTATCGCATACTTTTACAACCGCTCCAGCGAGCGTTGCTGCAGTTGTAACAGCCATCCAAGGTGCATCTGGGTATAGTAGTATGTTGTTTAATGCAACAGCTGGAACAGATGCTGTTACACTAACATATAAAGTTGCAAGTGCCTCGACTGCAATTTCGACAGCCACCCAATCGTCAGCTGCGGTCACGGTAAATTTTGTCACTGAGCCAACTCTTGCACAAGTCGTAACAGCTATAACGGGACATGATAATTACTCAGCTTTGGGGTTCGCTGTCACTGCTGGCTCAAATGCACTTACTCTGACATATCCAAGTAATGGCGTTGTTTCTACAACAACTGCTGCTTCGGTGGGTACTGTAGTTTCAGATGACAATGTAGCTTCACAATATATGGCATATTCATATTTTGGTAATCGCCCATCAATGGATGTATATGATACTCGCGTAGCGGCCAGCGGAGATGCCACAACTTCCTATATCGCCTACACTGCAACACAAAATAAAATGAAGATATTCATAGATGATGCTCAGGCCACTAACTTTACAGTAGGTGCAAACATAAGGTTGTCTGGAAAGTTTCCTGCAACTGAAGGAAACGCTGGAACTTTGAATGGGCGTGAATTTGAAATTGTATCAGTGGCATCCAGTACAACAACTGGAAATGCTACTGGTCGTGGTTATGTTGAGGTCAGCACTTCAGGTTTAGCACTTGCAGAAAATGACTTTACAATTACTGGCGCAGCCGCAGACGTTTCAGTCTATATTTTGGCTAATGAGTCAACCACGACTGAAGCCTTTTTTGAGGGTTCTTATCCAGTTTATGAGGGTTCACAGGAAAACTATTCAAGTAAAAGAATGGTTGTCCGTGAAATTGGTAGTAAGCGAACTGACTTAGGTGGCTTTGTAGCTTCCTCTGCAGCCTTTGATAATTCTGGCACTGCTACAGATTTGACTGCTCTAGGCCTTGATGCAATGGCAGTAGCCACCACAGCTGCGAACTCAACAATTGACTGGGTCGATGAAAAAGATCCTGCAGTAAAGGTTGGCTATGATGCTGTCAATCAGCGTCTTAACTTCACTGTTGATAGAACCGTGCTTGGAAGTGGAACTGACAGTAATTTTAGTTCCTATTCCATTTATGGGTCTAATTCTACCGGCTCTAACAACCTTGGAATTCCATCTCAAGGTTCTTCATCAACTGTCCCAATTAAGGGTGGAGAGGTTCTTTATGGTGATAGCTTTATATCTGATGGTGAAGAAATTCAGCCAAACGACAAACGCTATGGTATTTCGGTTAGCTATAACAGTGATCTCGAGAATTTTGAATTCTCTAGTGGTTCTACAGGTGAGACAATTGCGAGTGACGGAGCCATTGGTGTTGAAACAAATCAAAAGAGCTCAAATATCCAAGTAGGCCGGTATACTATCAATGCTACAGACGGATCTGCTATTAAAACGATTAACGATCCAGACTCCCGCATTATTGGTAATGGTGAAAACCAACTGCTTGGTGTTGGCTCAACAAAGACTGACTTTATCTTCACGGAAGGAAGAGGTCTAAAAGCGACTGCTGCAACTGCAGCAGGTGCAAGTGCCAATGAAGATTTGAGTAGTGTCTTTAAACTTTCTGCACAAACTGGGGAAAACGTTTTTAATATTTCTGTGAATGGTATCAGTGGTATTATTGAAGTGCCTGCAGGTTCATATGTTGGATCAACACTTGCTTCCGCTCTTGAAAAACGTATCAATCAAATCTCAGATCCTGTGACTGGAGATCCAATTGGTGGTGTGTCAGTGAGCTATGATCTTGATAATAATAATTTATCATTTACGACAGGTACTACTGGCGACTCATCCACAATTAAGGTCAAGGGCATTGCTAGACTAGGTCTGGATGATGTGCCTTTGGGTGTTGGCTCTGTTCCGGAAATTTACAACCTGGTTCAAGCAACTAACGCGAATGGTGTAGCACTGTATGTGAGTGCCGATGGCAAGGTTGTCGAGTCACCTCCAGCTAATCTTGTTGAAGGTTATTATCCACTTTATATCGATGAAGGTGAGCTTACATTTGACAAAACCGGTGCATTAGTAAGTCCAAAGAATAATGTGCATTATGAGAAGCAGGAAGAGGGTTTCTCTATTGCCCTAGATGTTGACTTTGCAGCTTCAACACAGTTTGCTCAACCTTTCTCTGTGCTATCAGTTCAGCAGGATGGTTTCACCTCAGGACGACTTGATGGCCTTGAGATTGACTCATCGGGAACAATTCGTGCTAACTATACTAATGGTCAGAATAACCCACTTGGTAAGATTGTTGTGGCAAACTTCAACAACCAAAACGGTTTGAAACAGATTGGTAACGCTACTTATGTTGAAACGGCTGTTTCAGGTACTCCTCAGGTTGGTGAAGCGGGTGCCGAAGGTTTTGGTAATATTCTCTCAGGTTCGCTTGAGCGATCAAATGTTGATATTACAGAAGAGCTAGTTAATTTGATTACGGCTCAGCGAAACTATCAGGCATCAGCTAAAGCAATCGAGACAACAACTGGATTGACACAGACTATTATTAATATCCGCATGTAAACCTAATTGAAATATAAACAATTAAAATGCCAAACCAGCTAAAGCTGGTTTGGCATGGCTCTTGCTTATGTAAACAATTATCAATTAGGAGACTGGCATGGATAAGTTTATTTTTACCGCAATGAATACGGTTAATAACATTTATGATAACCGTTCAGTTCGTGCGCAAAATATGGCAAACATCAGTGTTCCTGGCTATCGCCGAGATTTAGGCACAAAATCAGCTGGAACAGCATTTCCTGATATGATTAATAGCTTCCAATCTCGTGCATTTGCTTTGAAAGATGATAATAACGTTTTTGAGAGCACTCCAGGACAACTAAGCCAAACAAACGAAGCGATGGATATTGCTCTTAGAGGTGATGGTTATTTTTTTGTAAAAGGAACAGGTGACGTTTCTTTGACACGACGAGGTGATCTTAGCCTTGATAATGAGGGCTTCCTTGTCAATGGCTCAAGAGCAAAGCTTCTTGATGTAGGGTTGAATCCGATTAAAGTCCCCGCTAATAGGTCAATCAGCTTTTCTGAAAATGGTGAAATAATCATCGAGCCAGTTGGTGCTGAGGCAGGCACAAGGGTAAATATTGGGCAACTAGCAATGACCTCTGCAGCTGATATTCAGCTTAAAAAATTTCCTGATGGTGAAATTCGTGCAAAAGATGGAGAATTACCTGAAATTGATCAAAAACCTAGGGTTATTCAGCACAACGTTGAGCTTAGTAATGTGAACATTACGGAAGAACTGGTCAATTCAATTGAGGACCAGCGCCAGTATGAAATAAACATTAAATTGATTTCTACAGCACAGGAACTTGACGAAGGAACTTCATCTCTTATGCGGTTGCCTAACTAATATCATCATGTTTGGCACGCGTCTTGCTTACATAGTAGCAGAGTATTCAATTCTGCTGGAGGCAAGTAAATGTCAACAAGTTCAATGCATGTGGCCAAGACAGGCCTAAATGCCCAACAAACTAGAATGCAGGTCATCGCCAACAACCTTGCCAACGTTAATACAACAGGCTTCAAGCGTGATCGTGCAAACTTTGAAACACTCCTTTATCAAGTACGTCGTTCAGCAGGTGAAGAAACATCTGCCGATACTGATTTGACCTCAGCCTTTGCTGTTGGTACTGGTGCTCGTATTGTCAATACGCAAAAGATGATGAGCCAAGGCAGCATGATCCAGACAGACAACTCTCTTGATCTAGCTATTGAGGGATCTGGCTTCTTTCAGGTTTTGCTTCCAGATGGCCAGATTGGCTATACCCGTAACGGATCATTTTCGACCAATGCGGAAGGCACGCTAACAACGCCAAGTGGCTATGTGTTGCAGCCTGAAATCCAGATTCCTGGAAATGCAAGTCAAATCAACATATCTGGCGATGGCATTGTCAGCGTGATTGTGGCAGGCGAAATTGAACCGCAGAATGTTGGCCAGCTTACAATCGCAGACTTTAACAATCGCCGGGGTTTACAGCCAATTGGTGAAAGTTTCTCTATCGAAACAGCGGCTAGTGGCGCGGCTATTATTGCCAACCCTCAAGAGCAGGGATTTGGCAAATTGCTTCAAGGTTCGCTTGAGGCATCCAACGTTAATGTGGTGCAGGAACTTGTCAGCATGATTGAAACGCAACGCGCCTATGAGGTGAGTTCGAAGTCGATTACATCAGTTGATGAAATGCTGCGCTTCATCTCCAATAACCTGTAATTGATCTGGTATATTTGAGGAACTGTTATGTTGAATGCTCGCATTGTATGTTTTGTTTTGTTTGCGCTTGGGCTAGGTGGTTGCTCAACATATGTTCAAAATCAGGCATCACTTGAATTTGAACCAATTTACGAAACAAACGATTTTACGCAAATGGCAGCAACGCCAACAGGCGGCATTTTTGAAAAAACCAAAGGTGGGTTGTTCGCAACTGATCGGCGCGCACGCAATGTTGGTGATATCCTAACAGTATCCCTAAGTGAATCGTTTTCAGCAACGAAGTCACAAACAGCTGCATCAGCCAAAACCGATAGTTTTGGCGTTACTTTGCCAACAGCACTTCCAAATATTCTAACAGGTGGGTACGCAGATGCGGGTCTCACAGGTGGCGCAGCTCGGAGTTTCTCTGGTTCTGGTTCTGCTGCGCAGTCTAATTCTCTGTCGGGCTTTTTGTCTGTTACCGTTATGCGTGTATTTGAAAATGGGAATATGGAAATTAAAGGCCAGAAAAAGCTTAATTTGAATAATGGTGATGAATATGTGCGTTTGACAGGCCTTGTTCGTCCTCAAGATATTTCGGCTTCAAATCTTGTTTTGTCTAACCGCATTGCCGATGCCCAAATAACGTATGTTGGGGCAGGTGAAACTGCTGACTCGGCGCGCCAAGGATGGCTCAGCAAAACATTGCGTGCCATCTCACCATTCTAGATGTTCTGTTCTATTAGTTAAGGGAAATAAAATGTCTATCCGTGCCATCATTACTGTAAGTTTGATATTTAGTTTGAGTGCCTTTACGGGTATCAGAAGCGCGGTCGCTGATCGGTTGAAAGACATGACGTCGATTGCTGGGGTGCGTACCAACCAGCTTGTTGGTTATGGACTTGTTGTTGGTTTGTCTGGAACTGGTGATGGCAATTCAGGTCTAACTTTACAATCCTTGCAATCGATGGTGTCTCAGTTTGGCTTAGTCACAGATGCGTCCAACTTATCTGGCAAAAATGCAGCAGCCGTCATGGTAACGGCTGATTTACCGGCATTTACAAAACCTGGTCAGCGTATTGACATCACAGTCTCCACGATAGGGGCTTCAAAGTCTCTTCGTGGCGGCACATTACTTATGACGCCTTTGCTTGGCGCCGATGGCGAAACTTATGCAGTTGCTCAAGGAAATATGGTTGTTGGTGGCCTTGGCGTAACAGGAAATGATGGTTCATCTGTTGTTGTTAATATTCCGACCGTTGGCCGTATTCCCAGAGGAGCCTCGGTTGAAAAAATGGTTGAAAGCCCATTTCAGTCATCAGACAATTTAATACTTAATTTGCATCAAGGTGACTTTAGCACCGCAATTCGCGTATCTGATGCCATTAATGAAATATTTGGGCCTGATGTTTCGGTCGCGCTGGATGCTTCATCAATTAAGGTGCGTGCGCCTGTTGATCCAGGGCAAAAGGTTAGTTTTGTAAGCCTGCTTGAAAATGTTGAGGTTGATCCAGCACGTCCATCTGCAAAGGTCATAGTCAATTCTCGGACTGGCACGATTGTTATTGGTGGTGATGTGAGAGTAACACCAGCAGTTGTTACGCATGGTTCACTGACAGTTAAAGTTACTGAAGATATGGATGTAACCACTACTGGCACAACCACCACCAATGCTAACGGAACTACTACAACACCAGGCGATGCAGTTCAAACGGCCGATACAGATATTGAAATTGAAGAAGAAACGGCAAAAGCCTTTATTTTTGATACGGGTGTGAACCTTGCTGAAATTGTTGATTCAATAAATGCTGTTGGAGCAAGTGCTTCTGACTTAGTTGCCATTTTAGAAGCACTTCGTGAAGCTGGTTCTCTTCGTGCTGAAATCATAGTGATATAGGAGAGTCTTATGGAACTTACACCTATTGATACATCGATGGCCTTATATGAAGCCAATAAAACTAAGTTGCCCGATGAAAATGAGGACTTAAGAGCCGCAGCAGAAAAATTTGAGGCTATTTTCCTTCATCAATTTCTCAAAGAGGCACGTAAAACTAAACTTGCTGATGACCTTTTCGGCAGTCACGCCAAAAGCACTTATGAAGATATGCTAGATCAAGAACATGCAGACTTGATGTCCAAGAAAATGGATCTTGGCATTGCAGAGGCATTAGTGCGTCAATTTGATAAGTCAGCGATGTAAAAATGGCTAGTTTATTTGACATTGGCAAATCCGGGCTGAGTTCCTACAGAGAAGCTTTATCTGTAACTGGACAGAATATTGCCAATATTAATACGGATGGATATAAGCGCCGCGAGGCTAATCTTGAAGAAATTCAGGGTAGCACTGGCAGTGTTAACAGTGTGCCAGATCAGAGTGGATTGGGTGTGCGAGTTGCTGATGTAAAGCGCTCATATGATGAGTTTTTGCTTAATAAAGCTCGCTCAACTTCATCTTATGCTGAGTCAACCGCAGCTTACTCTAATAACATTAGTGACCTAGAAGATGTTCTTTTGCCGGGTGATCACAACCTTGGTTCAATGATAGCTGAATTTTTTGATGGACTGCAGGAAGTCTCAGTTGCGCCGTCTGATCGCGCACCTAGAACTGTTGCTTTAGAACAAGCTGGAGCACTAACTGAAAGTTTTAGGCAACTAGCTCTTGAGATGGATGCAGTAAAATCAGGTATTGTTGAGCAGGTAGACCAAGCTATTAGTGATCTGAATGGTTTAACGGCTGAACTAGCGAACTTAAACCGTGCTATTGGTGCAGGAACTGCAGCAAAGTCCAACTCAGCATTAGATGCACGGGATGCTCTGATTAACAAAATAAGTGATTATGTTGAAATTACTATTTCTGATAATGAGGATGGTACAAAAAGTCTCACTTTGGGTAATTCTGGAAAAGGTGCTCAACTTGTGAGGCACGATAGATATTCAACTCTTAAAACTGTTGATGATGGCAAAAACTTGAGTTTCCTTATTGGGCAAGGCACTGGTTTTGTACCAACCAATCAAATCACAAGTGGGTCATTAAAGGGTTTAAGTGATAGCTATTCCAAATCTTCTGAAATGATGGGAAAAATTGATAACCTAGCCTTTAAATTAGTTAGAGACGTAAACGCTATACACGAACAAGGTATAAACCTTGAAGGTCAGCCCGGCGAAAAATTCTTTATGATGGCCGATGTTAGTATGATTGAAAACCCAAAGAATTTAGGTGCCGCAGTTTCCATGGTTGAAGTAACAGATTATACTATTGTTGCGCCTGAGCATTTGGAATTTAGTTTTGATAGTAAAACAGATTTATGGACTGGTCGTAATTCATCAAATCAAATAGTTGGATCTGGTAAATCTCAAATTTTACTTCCAGGTATGCGGGTTGAATTTAATGGTAGTGCTAGGCAAGGTGACAAGTTTAGCCTTACACCAGGTGAGGGCTCAGCAAAGGCCATAGGACTTGCAATTACCCGAGCTCATGATATTGCAGCAGCGGCAAAGTTGCTTTCTTCAGCTGATCCAAATAATGAAAGCGCTGCTACTATGGCAGTTGATGCTCTGGTTATTCCCCCTGAAGATAGTATCCCAGATATAACAAAAGTCATGTCGGATGGACTTTCAGCTGTTGCCGCCACGACATTTTATGCTGATGGACCTGCGGTTGTCGTCCCCGCTAATGTTACTGATCTTGATTTAGTGAGTTTAACGCAGCAATCACGTGTAAATTTTTCATTGAGTGATGAAAAAATGAAAGGAATAAACGTTGCTTCACTAAAAGTTACTGATCAAGCAGGAAGTGTAAAAACCTACAGTTTTGATTTGAGTTATGGAACTTTTCATTCAGGGGCTAGTGGGTCCTGGAATGATATGAAAAAAGTTGCTGATCTGCTTAACCAAGGTGTTATGAAAGGGACAAATGATATAGATGGTGCAACAAAATTTTCACTTACAGATATTGGTGCCTATGCCTCTGGATCAGATGGCCAGCTATCAATTAGCTTTTCAAAAAGTAATATAGATAATAGCGCTTCGTTAAGCCTTTCAAACAGTAATGCAGTAGCTGGAGTGGTAACAAATAGAAGTGATTTAGGTTCCAGCATTCAAATTTTCACCAGAGAAGGCCGCCATATTGCTGGTTCTAGCATGTCATCTGAAGAAATCAGTGATTTATTCAAAGCCTCAAACGGTTTCAATGTTGGGGCTAAATACGTTGACACTTACTTAAATAAGACAGGTGAAGATGGATATCTCGGCACAACAGTTTCCAATAAGACTGATGCTTCTGATATTTTGACAAATATAAGTGAACTTGGAGCATCTCGAACTATAAGGTTTGATAGTTTACCAAATATTGATGGGAATGAATCATCTGTGAATGGTACATCTGCCTCAGCAGAAACGGTAGATTATTCTCTTACAATTGATGGTTTGACCGAAAAGCTTTCAAGCAAAGATTTGGTTGAAAAAGATGCAAAATCTGTTGCCATTGCTATGGCTAAAAAATTTAGATCGAACGCACCTATTGCTAATCTTACTGGTCAGTCGACTCTTACAAAGACAAACACGATTGTTCTGTCTGAGGGGAAAAGAACTGCCTTTGCATCGAACGGGAGTTTGAATTTAAATTTTGAAGATATTACATACCAGTTAAATGAACTGCCTGATGGAACTGTAAGCATCATAAGCAGCAATCCACAAAATACACTTTCGTTAAGTTATGATCCATCCTCATATACGATTACTGAGACAATCACTACCTTTCCAGAAAACGATGATAAGGTCGTCGTATCATTTGAGGGTCAAAACTACAGCATAATAATGCAGCAGGGTGAGGTTTATGTTTCTGGTGGAGAGTCTGGCCGGTTGAGTGCTTCATATAACAAGGATCATAAACTCCATATTTGGTCTAACGATGGGACTTTAGTAAGTGATAACATTACCTTGCCTACATCAGCATCAGTAGATGGTAATACTGAAGCTGCTGCCAGGTTTGGCCTTACAAACGGAACATCGCAACCAATTGCAGCGCTCACTCAACAGGCTATCCCTTTAACTGTTACCGAAACAATTTCAGGTGCTGCATCTACATACGAAGTTCAGACTGTAAGTGGATTGAATTCAAATGCACTGAGTTCGTTGGCTGAAAAAACACTCACAATAGGGGACACAGCTTTCAATCTCAGGGTTTTTGAACATGATCTAAGTGTAACAACAGAGGGCATTTCTGGAGTTAATGAAGTTCAATCCATTAATGGTTTTGATTTTGCTGGTTTAAACAATCTTGCGGGTCAGACAGTAACACTATCTGACGGTGCCACAACAATCTCACACAAATTCACTACAGCTCCAATCAGTGTGGCCTCAGTGATTTCATCTTTGCAGAGTGCAACTGGTTATAGCAGTCTTGCCTTTAATCTAAGTGCAGGTAGCGATGCTCTGACTTTGACATATAAGGCAACTGGCGCGGCTGCTAATGCTACATTTACACAATCAACTAACGCAGTAACTGTTTCTTTCGATGATGAACCAACGTTATCTGACGTTGTATTAGCCCTTCAATCTCACAGTGGCTATTCAAATCTTGATTTTACAGTCGCTGCTGGGACTGACTCTTTAGTACTAACGTATAAAAGCCATGGAGCAGTAACTACAACAGCAGTTTCTGAAATTGAAAGTTTTTATGATCGAGATTTCAATATTCGCGTTGATGGTCAGAATATTATAGCCACCCATAATGACTCATCTAAAGATCTTCAAGCAAGCGCAACAGCTGATAGTTTAATAGGTCAACGGATTACACTTTCTGACATGCCTGATGAAGAATTAATTGTTGTACTTACGGGGCAAGCTTCACGAAAAATATCTGCTAATTATGACCTTAGGCCTCCAGAGGCTCCCGTGATTACTCGTGATTTGATGATCCAAGTCACCGATGTTGAAAACGGTGTTGTTGAATTTATTGATACAGAGACTGGCACCTCCATGGCCACTCGAAGTTTAACATCAAGGAAAGAAGCTACAGCTAAAGGTTTTGATATTAAATTATCGGGTGATCTTCAATTAAATGACAAATTTCATATTGCTACGAATTATGAGGGTGTTGGAGACGGCAGAAACTTAGAGGCAATTATATCCTTGCAAGCCGCAAACGACGATAACCCTGATATTGGAGGTTTTCAGGAGATATTTGGTTCAATGGTGGCTACTTTAGGCACAAGCGTAAGAACCAGTAAGTTAACTCTTGAGGCAGCGGAAACTTTGCGTGATGCGGCTGTTGAAGCTGAGGCGAGTTATTCAGGTGTCAATCTGGATACTGAGGCATCTAAATTAATAGAACAGCAACAAGCATATCAGGCATCTGCCAGAATTTTATCAACTGCACGTGAATTATTTCAAACTTTGCTGCAGTCTATTTAGGTGATTTAAATGCCAATTAGTACCAAAACATTTAATGCTCAATCTTTGGCTGGTTTTCATAAAATGACTGGCCAAATTCAAGAAGCTCAAATGCGAATTGCATCAGGTAAAAAGATCTTGAGATCATCTGATAGTCCAATTGATGCGGCTAATATTTCAGCTGCAAAAGAGCAAAAATTAATGCTTGAGAGATATTCATCTAACCTAGACCGTGCTCAGTATCGACTGGCTCTAACTGATGAAACACTGGGTCAAGCTGTTACAATCATGACACGAATTTTTGAATTATCAATTCAAGCTGTCAATGACACCTATGCTTCGGCAGATCGGCAGTCAATTAAGACTGAAATTGGTGAACTAAAAAAGGGAATGGTTGAGCTTGCAAATAAAAAAGATTTAACAGGTCAGTCACTTTTTGCTGGTTACAAAGTGAATTCAAATGCATTTGAAATTGATAAAGATGGCGTTGTTCAATTTGTAGGTGACCGTGGAAGGCATAGCGTCCAGGTATCAGAGTCTATGCGGTTATCAACTGGGGTTGACGGTGCAAGTGCATTTATGCGTGTTGAAAGTGATTACGGTCATGATTCAGCCTTCGAAATTATCGAGATTGTTGAAAATCAAATTATGTCTGGTGAACTTGAAGAGGGAACATTAGACGATATAGATAAGGCTATTGAGCATATTACTAGGCAACAAACCCTCATTGGTGCCGCGCTCAGCAAAGGTCAAATGCAGGCTGAGGCTCTTGGTCAGCGCAAGCTACTTTTAAATGAAAATATTTCGGATCTTGAGGATGCAGATATTGCAGGTATTGTAACTGAAATGCAATCAATGATAACCAGCCGTGATGCAGCTCAACAAGCATTTGTAAATGTTGGCCGCCAGAGCTTGTTTGATTTTATGCGATAAGTCTTAATGGCTCTTCCTGGCGGAGGATGGGGAGGGGTGGCACTGCCACCCCTCCCTTTTTAGTTTCTATTTTTATTCTAATTCTACTGAAGTAGAGCTAGAAGGCTTTGCTTAGACTGGTTAGCCTGAGCCAGCATGCTTGTAGCTGCCTGAGACAGGATC
>NZ_CAXBVX010000001.1:0-76243 GCF_963979125.1 uncultured Candidatus Puniceispirillum sp. | reverse complement strand
CCCCTACCTACAGATTAGGAATCTGTCGCTCTATCCTGATGAGCTACGGGACCACCTTATCTATATGCCGCATTTTATCAAAAAACGCTATCCTTGCTGTTCTTTGAACCACGCCTAGATTGCCGGTAAATTATTCCTATCTGTCACCGCATTGACAAAAACGCGGCTAGGGCGCATAAACCGCCATACAAACAGGCGCGGTTTGTGTAAAGCGCCCTCCAAAAGCTATTGCTGGAAACTTTACTTATGACAAGCCTTACCGACGCTGACTCAGCAGATCAACCTTCTGCGGGCGGCAGTTTTACCGATTTTGATTTACCCGAAAAAATGCTCAGTACGCTAGCGCGCGAAGGGCTGGTTGTGCCAACGCCTATTCAACAGATGTCGATACCGCTTTTGCTGTTGGGACACGATCTGATCGGTCTGGCGCAAACTGGAACAGGCAAAACAGCTGCCTTTCTACTACCGCTAATGACCCAACTCAGCTATTCGCCAAGCGTTCGCTCCGGACAGCCGCCAAAGGCATTGATCTTGGCGCCAACGCGTGAACTTGCCAATCAGATTTCGGCAAATCTGTCACGCCTATCTGCAGATATGAATATCCGGCACATTTGTGTGTTTGGTGGCGCACGTTACGAAGGTCAGATCCGCGGGTTGAAACGTGGGGTCGATATTGTTGTGGCCACACCTGGTCGCCTGATGGATCTTATGGAACGCGGCTCATTCGACCCGTCCGGCATCACGCACTGGATTCTTGATGAGGCTGATCATATGCTTGATCTTGGCTTTTATCCGGCAATGAAGCATATTTCGGCTTCCTTGCCAGCTGATCGCCAGACGATGCTGTTTTCCGCCACGATGCCGCCCGAAATCGAAAAGCTTGGCAATGAATTTCTTACTGACCCCGAGCGGGTTAAAGCACCGCAAACCGGTATAACCGCCGATAAAATCACCCAGCATGTGACCTTGATGGCTGAAGGTGATAAACGTGACCGGTTGTGTGATGTGCTTAACCATGAAGATACTGGCCAGTGTCTTATCTTTGTGCGCACCAAACGTCGCGCCGATGCGCTTTCTAAATTTATGGAAGCGCGTGGCTTTGCTGTTGACACTTTACATGGCGATATGCGCCAGGGACTTCGTCAGAAAGTGTTACGCAATTTTCGTGATGGCAAATTACAGGGTCTTATTGCCACTGACGTTGCTGCCCGTGGTATCGATATCGCTGGGCTGTCTCATGTGGTCAATTTCGATATTACCGATACGCCTGAGGCCTATGTTCACCGTATTGGACGAACAGGACGTGCAGGTCTTGGCGGCCTTGCTTTATCTTTCTGTTCACCTTCTGAAGAGCCTCGTCTTGCTGCCATCATTTCGGTTGTTGGCTCACGTGTTGAACTTTTTGACATGGATGGTGAAGCTGTCACTGATTTTCATGCCAAGCCTGCCAAAGCCAAAGGCCGTAGTCGGCAACGTTCAGGAAATCGCAACGCGTCTGGTCGTTCTAGAGGCGACCGTCCAGAAAATGGTCGTCCAGCTAACCGTCGCTCAGACAATGACCGCTCCAGCAACCGCTTTGCTGACAACGATCGTAAATCATCGCGCACAGATGATGGTTCTTCCAGCACCAAAAAATGGAATAAAAAGCCGGATGAAAACAAAACACGAGCTACTAATAAATGGTCATCGCATGATAATAGTGGAAATGATGAAAGGCGCTCTACACGTGGTGCATCAAAACCATCATCAAATAGTAAACCCGCGCGCTCTGGCAAAAGTATAAGCAAGCCAGATTTTGGCAAAAAACCGTTTGGCAAAAAACCATGGGAAAAGTCTGGTGACAGACCAGCACGATCAAATGACAATCATACGCAACGCGATGATCGGCCACAAAGAGATAACAAACGTAGCGATAAGCACGTAGATGACGACAAGCCACGTTTCGGCAAAAAACCATCATTTGGTAAGAAACCGCCTTTTGGCAAAAAGCCTTCCTTTGCCGCACAATCAAACACTGAAGGTAAACGGCGGAATGCTGACGGTGAACGCCGAGACAGCAATCGGGATGATACCAAAAAAGATAACCGAAGCGGCAAACCCAGCTTTGGTAAAGCTGGCAAACCAAAATCAAAGCCAAATAGTCGTTCTGCCAGCAAACCTGGTTCACGTTCGGCGGCACCCCGTTCAGCAGGTGGTGAAAAACGTTTGCGCCGAAAAAATAACGCTTAGTGGGTCAGGTTACGTCTGCATTGTTTGTCGCAAAATAAATTTCTGGATTTTGCCTGTGGATGTTTTCGGTAATTCCCCGAATTTAATAACTTTGGGCCGTTTAAAGCCTGCCATCTGACCACGACACCATTCCATCAATTCATCTTCGGTTATGGTTGCCGCTTCTTTTACCTCGACAAACGCACAGGGCACCTCGCCCCATTTTTCATCGGGTTTGGCAACAACAGCCGCCGCGACCACATCCGGATGGCGGTAAAGATACCCCTCGACTTCAACCGATGAGATGTTCTCTCCACCAGAAATGATCACGTCTTTCAGGCGATCCTTAATCTGCACATAACCATTTTTATGCCACACCGCGGCATCACCCGAATAGAACCAGCCATCACGCATCGCCGCAGCTGTGGCATCGGCATCCTTATAATAGCCTTTCATAACTATATTGCCACGAATAACAATTTCTCCCTGTGTTTCGCCATCGCGCGGCACTTCATTACCGGTTTCACTATTGACCACGGCACTCCCTTCGGCGACAGGAAATGCAATGCCCTGCCAGCTTTGAATGTCAGCCTGTTCAGAAAATGTCAATTCATCCCATTCCGAGCGCCACAGACATTGCGTGACATGGCCATAGGTTTCAGTCAGACCATAAACCTGCATGACCTCAAGCCCCATCGCCGCTGTTTTTTCCAGCATCGCCGCAGGTGGTGGCGCACCAGCGGTCAACACCTTGATCTTGTAATCTAGCTTTGGCCGCGTTGCTTCTGGTGCATTGACCAATAAAGACAGAACAATTGGTGCGCCGCCAAAATGCGTGATCTTGTGCTTTTCAATATCCCCAAAAATTGCCTCCGCACTGATCGTCCGTGTCAGCACAATCGTCGCCGCCATCAAAGTCATGGTCCACGCATGGCCCCAGCCATTACAATGAAACATCGGCACCACATAAAGATATGTCGGATGGTGCTGCAACTCCCATGCTGTGACTGTGCCAACGCTCATCAGATATGATCCGCGATGATGATAGACAACGCCTTTTGGTCGGCCAGACGTACCCGAAGTATAGCCTAGCGCCAGCGCTTGCCATTCATCTTCGGGAAGATTCCAGTCATAATTGACATCGCCACTAGCGATGAAATCTTCGTAATCGCGGTCACCGATATTGGGCATATCACCCATCGCTGGATCGCGGATATCTATAACGGCAATATCGCGGTTCAGCAGTTTCAACGCAGCAATCACAGTTTCATGGAATGCCGTATCAACGATCAATAACTGACTATCACTATTATCCAGAATATAGGCGATAGTTTCAGCCTCAATTCTTGTGTTCAAAGTGTTAAGAACACATCCAGCCATGGGAACCCCAAAATGCGCCTCGAACATTTCAGGCGTATTCGCAGCAATCACTGACACCGTATCACCAAGCCCAAGCCCCATTTTAACCAATGCAGAGGCTAGCGATCGACATCGACCATATGTTTCTGACCAGCTATAGCGCCGTGCGCCATAAATCAGCGCTGTACGGTCTCCAAACAGGTCAGCTGTCCGCTGAATAAAACTTAATGGCGAAAGCGGCACGTAATTGGCCTTATTTTTCTCTAGCGCCTCGTAATGCTGATGCATATTCTCTACCCCATCTAAAAATTACATACATATGTGTTATTGTATGGGTTTCGCCAAAACAAGGCTAACATGATGCCAACAGGATTTTACCTGTCAAGCATCAGCACCCCAAAGTAACAATGTTAAAATTTCACATTTGGCGTTACGGTTAATCATGATTGAAAAAGATACACCACCGCAGGTAAATCACGGCCCCTTATCAGGTATCAGGGTTCTTGATCTGTCACGCATCTTGGCGGGACCAACCTGCACGCAATTAATGGGGGATTATGGTGCCGATATTATCAAGGTGGAAAAACCAGGATTAGGAGATGATACGCGCGCTTGGGGGCCACCCTATGTCACTGGACCTGACGATATGCCAACAGCTGAAAGTGCTTATTACCTATCGGCGAACCGGAACAAACGCTCTTTTGCCATTGATATCACCACACCCAAAGGCGCCGAAACCGTGCGCCAGCTGGCAACTCAATGCGACATTATGGTCGAAAATTTCAAGGTTGGTGGGCTAGCCAAATACGACCTTGATTATGACGCCATCGCTGCTGTTAACCCAGCCATAATATATTGTGCCATCAGCGGTTTTGGCCAGACAGGCCCCAATGCACATTTACCAGGTTATGATTTGCTGGCACAGGCCTTTGGCGGGATCATGAGTTTGACAGGTGCACCCGATGGTGAGCCCATGAAAGTTGGGGTGGCCGTTGCTGATGTTGTGTGCGGTCTTTACGCTTGCACCGCAGTGCTTGCCGCATTGCAACATCGCACACGGACAGGTGAAGGCCAATATATAGATATCGGTCTTGCCGATACACAGATCGCTTGGTTGATCAATAATGGAACTAATTATCTGACCTCGGGACAATCTCCAAAACGACTTGGTAATGAGCATCCAAACATTGTCCCGTATCAAGTTTTTGCCACCATCGATGGGCATATTGTTGTTGCGGCCGGAAATGATGCGCAATATGCCCGCTTCTGCGGTCTGATCGGGCGCGACGATCTTGCCAGCCATGCCGACTATCTGACAAATATGAGTCGTGTGAAACACCGTGATACACTGATACCTATACTTGCTAACGAGATCGCCAAGCTGACCAAAGCCGAACTTGTTGCCAAAATGGAGCAGCATGGTGTGCCTGGTGGACCCATCAATACCCTACCTGAGGTGTTTGACTCCGAACAGGTGATCTCGCGTGAAATGAAAATTGTTATGCCCCATGCCAGCGCCAAGAGTGGAGCGGTTGATCTAATCGGCAACCCAGTCAAATTCAGCAAAACGCCTGTATCCTACCGCTATTCACCGCCAACATGTGGCGAACATAGTGACGATATAACAGCTGAATTACTCACTAATATTAATAGCAGCGCAACCAAGAGCGAATAACATCAAATCACCTATGCGGGTCTTTTAGACGATGCGCAGGCAAGACATGCCTATCTGGATCCATTTTTACCTAGATCTGGATCCAAAGTCAGCTTGGCTTGGCCCGCGATTCATAGTAAATAAGAACCTGCTATGGTTTATGCCAAGCCTTTAAAACAAATTCGGCTAACCGCATTACCTGTCTAGGTCAGGCTTTAGTCATCCACGTGTTTCAATGCGCCATAATTAACATATTCAATGAGGGTTAAATAAATGAAAATGACAACCGAAGAGGCTTTTGTAAAAGTCTTGCAAATGCATGGTATTCAGCATGCTTTTGGCATTATTGGTTCAGCCATGATGCCTATCTCAGATTTGTTCCCAAAGGCTGGCATCACATTCTGGGACGCCGCGCATGAGTGCAACGCTGGTATGATGGCTGATGGTTACACACGGTCAACAGGCGAAATGTCGATGATGGTCGCGCAGAACGGTCCTGGTATTACAAATTTTGTAACGCCTGTTAAAACTGCTTATTGGAACCATACACCTTTGCTTCTGGTAACCCCACAAGCCGCCAACAAGACTCTTGGTCAGGGCGGTTTCCAGGAAGTCGAACAAATGGCTTTGTTTAAGGACATGGTTGCCTATCAAGAAGAGGTGCGTGACCCAAGCCGCGTTGCTGAGACATTAAACCGCGTCATTCTTCAAGCCAAGCGTTGCTCAGCACCAGCTCAGATTAACATCCCACGCGACTTCTGGACGCAGGTTATTGATATTGAATTGCCCGCAATCGTCGAATTTGAGCGCCCAAGTGGTGGTGAAGATGCCATTAACGAAGCTGCTAAATTGCTTTCAACTGCCAAGTTTCCAGTCATTCTGAATGGTGCAGGTGTGGTCATTGGTGGCGCTATTGACGCATCAATCAAACTTGCTGAAAAGCTTGATGCGCCCGTTTGCTGTGGCTATCAGCATAATGACGCATTTCCAGGATCACATCCGCTTTTTGCAGGCCCCCTTGGTTATAATGGTTCGAAAGCTGGCATGGAATTGATTGCCAAAGCCGATGTTGTACTTGCACTTGGCACCCGGCTAAACCCGTTTTCAACATTGCCTGGCTATGGCGTCGATTACTGGCCGAAAGATGCCAGTATCATTCAAGTTGACATCAACCCTGATCGTATAGGCTTAACCAAAAAAGTATCTGTTGGAATTGTTGGTGATGCCAAAAAAGTCGCCACCAGCCTTCTGTCCAAGCTTAGTAACGATGCTGGCAATGCCGGACGCGCCGAACGTGTCGCGGTGATCGCCAATACTAAATCATCTTGGGCGCAGGAACTTACCTCGCTTGACCATGAAGACGACGATCCAGGCACAACATGGAACGAACGCGCACGTGGCCGTGAGCCACAAAAAATGTCACCACGTATGGCATGGCGCGCCATTCAATCAGCTTTGCCGAAAGATGCGATCATTTCGTCTGACATCGGTAATAACTGTGCAATTGGTAATGCTTATCCAACGTTTGAAGAAGGCCGGAAATATCTGGCACCAGGTTTGTTCGGTCCATGCGGTTATGGCCTACCATCCATCATGGGTGCCAAAATTGGCAAACGCGATGTCCCTGTTGTAGGCTTTGCCGGTGATGGTGCCTTTGGTATTTCAATGAACGAAATGTCTGCTATCGGTCGTGAAGAATGGCCAGCTATCACAATGGTAATCTTCCGCAACTACCAATGGGGTGCTGAAAAGCGCAACACGACTTTGTGGTTCGAAGATAATTTCGTTGGCACAGAACTTGATCAGCAGGTCTCTTATGCTGGCATTGCCAAAGCATGTGGCGTCGAAGGTGTTGTTGCGACCAGCATGGACGGTTTGACCGACGCGTTGAACACCGCGATTGATGCCCAAATGAAGCACGGTAAGACTACATTTATCGAAGTGATGCTCAATCAAGAACTTGGCGAACCTTTCCGTCGTGACGCGATGAAAAAGCCTGTCGAAGTGGCAGGCATCAGCCCTAATGACATGCGGGCCCAAAATATTGCCTAAAGCTGTTCATTCAGCGCATACATAATATCTCAAACAGCCGCCCTTACAGGTGGCTGTTTTTTTGTAATGGGTTCAATTAAAATCATATCTTCCTGTTTATTTCTGTTAGCGTTTCCCTATGGTATCCATCAAAACAACACCTGAGTCACCCACCCTCCATGACTGGCTAATTCTTGCCTTTCTAGGTCTCATCTGGGGTGCCAGTTTTTTCGGCGTCGAAATGGCGCTCACCGGATATGGCCCGCTTAGTGTTGCTGCTGGCCGGGTGGCGATTGCCGCAATTATTCTGGTGTTTATCGCTATTTTTTTTGGCGATGGCCTGCCCAAATTCGATACGCCAACTAACAGGCGTATTTGGATGCACTGCTTTGCTATGGGGCTATTTACCAACGCGCTACCTTTCAGCTTACTATCATGGGGACAACAGATCGTCACCTCCAGCTTTGCTGGTATCTGCATGGCGGTTGTCCCTTTGTTCGTTTTGCCGTTGGCACATTATATGGTTCCTGGCGAGCGTATGAGTTTAGCCAAGGGTGCAGGCTTCCTATTCGGGTTTGGCGGTGTTGTAATGCTGGTTGGTGGCGATCATCTTGGCATGCCATTTACCATAATAGGAACAGAGTCAACGCTTATGCTGACTGCACAATTTGCCTGTGTAATTGCTAGCTGTTGTTACGCCATTGGTTCAATAAATACACGCCTTTGTCCACCGATCAACACATTGTCCTATTCGGCAGCTGGTCTCATGCTAGGTAGCTTCATGCTATTACCAGCGGCTTTTTATTTTGAAGGCATTCCTAACTTACCAGCCCCAAGCGCATTGGCTGGCATACTCTACCTTGCTATTTTTCCAACTGCCGTTGCGACTTTGCTACTGACCGTGCTGATCAATCGCGCAGGGCCAACTTTCCTATCGCTGGTGAATTATCAGGTGCCAGTATGGGCGGTTCTTATTGGTACGCTGGCTTTGTCTGAAGCTTTGCCTGGGCATTTTGTTTCTGCGTTAGCAATCATTCTGGCAGGTCTGGCCATCTCACAGTTCTACGATCGCTGGCGCGCTAAAATGATTGGTTAATCTTGCCAACAATTTGACCCATCACATCATTGACGGCAATAACAATGAAATAGTGGGCACTAATGTCAGTAGCGTCAGCCGCAATATATCAGCAACCCAGAATGGCGTGACGCCTTTGAAAATAGTTTTAACCGATACGTCTTTCAACACGCCTTTCAGCACAAAGACATTCAAACCAATTGGCGGCGTTATCAGGCTGATTTCAGTCACAACCACCACCAGAATGCCAAACCAGATCAAATCAAACCCCAATCCCTCAACCAACGGTGCAAAGATAGGAACCGTCAAAAGGATCATCGACATTGATTCAAACACACATCCCAGCAAGACATAAATCAGCAGGATGATAAAAATCACTCCCAAGGGTGAAACGTCAAAATTTGTGACTATATCAATTAGCGCTGGTGGCAACCCCGCCCGATTGACAAAATTTGAAAAAATCAAAGCACCAAACAAAAGCAAAAATAGCTTTGCAGACGTCACCGCTGTCTCGCGTAGCACCTCCATCGCCGAGGAAATATTCAAGGCACCACGACGCCACGCGATTAACATGGCTCCTGCCGCGCCCATGCCAGCGGCTTCTGTCGGTGTAAAGGCACCCACATAGATGCCACCAATCACAAAAATAAATAACCCAAGCGTTGTCCAAACATCCCGCAGGGCAATGAGCCGGTCTGTCCAGCTACTTTTATCGCCAGCTGGGCCTGCCGCAGGATTGCGCGTGACCACGACCATAACGGCAAGCAAGTAGAAAAGCACGCCCACAAGACCAGGCAACACACCAGCAACAAATAATTTTCCTACCGAGGTTTCTGTCATCAATCCATAAATCACCAGAATAACGCTTGGTGGGATTAGAATGCCCAGCGTGCCACCCGCTGCAATCGAGGCAGTAGCAAGTGAGTCATCATATTTATAGCGCCGCATTTCAGGCATAGAGACTTTTGACATGGTGGCTGCAGTCGCCAAAGACGAACCACAAATTGCCGAGAACATGCCACAAGCGCAAATTGTTGACATCGCCAACCCGCCTTTGCGGTGTCCCAGAAACACATAAGCGGCACGGTATAGTTCCTTGGCCATACCACCACGTTCAACCATTAAACCCATCAGAATGAACAGAGGGACAACTGAAAGACCATAGGATTGGCCTGAATCAATCACCAATCGACTAGCACTTGAAATCGCAGCGCGGTAACTTGCTAATTCGCCAAAGCCAATCACACCGACAATGCCAAGTGCAATGCCAAGTGGCATTCGCATAAACGCCAAAATCAGCACGGCGGCAAAACCAATCAATGCAGCGATCATTTTATATCCTCACCATCGGCAGAAAAATCTTTGCCGGAACTTGAAAACACAACTAGCAAACGAATAAAGGCCATCACCGCCGCTGCATAAATAGACAAAGTAATAAAGGATACAGTTATCACCCGGGGAATACCCAGATATTCTGTTGTGTCTTTATCTTCGAATGCACGCACCGCATAATCAAAAACACGATCACCAATGCGATAGGCCACATAAATTGAAATAACCAACATCACAATACTGATGATCCAGCCAACTCGACCCTTGGCAAAAAACGCTATCAGATCAACGGTCACGTGATCATTACGAAAAAACATGGCTGGAAGTGAAAAGAAAATAATGCCAGCCATACATATACGCACAAGTTCAACTGCACCGACGACAGGCATAGACAGAAAATAGCGACCAATGACGTCTGCACAGGTCAGAACAACCAGCAAAAACAGAATAATCGCCGCCAAATTAGACACGAAACGGCTGGCATTCTCTGCCAACCGTTCCACAAATTTTATCAACCCAAACACAAAAGAAATATTTCGGGTCTAGAGTTGTGACTTGAAAAAGGCGAGAGCTGCCTTGCCATCCACGCCACGGCCGTCAATTGCCGCTAGAACGTCAGCCTCAATGCCAGCAGTTAACTCTTTGAAATAAGCTTTATCTGCATCGCTGGCATCGGTTACAACCAGACCAGCTTCAAGCCCTTTGGCCATACCAAGATCATCAGCCGCATCCCAGAATGAACCGACTTTTGCTGCCATCTTTACACCACGCATATCATCAATGCATTTACGGTGTGCCGATGAGAGACCATCATAGGTGTCTTTGTTCATTGGAATGGCGAATGACGTTGTATAGATGCCATCGGTATTCCGATAGGTATGCTTGGCAATCTCGGCAACTTTAAAAGCGTGCATGGTTTCCATAGGAAAGAACACGCCATCGGCAACACCCGATGAAATGGTTTCATACACCTTTGGCGCAGGTACGTTAACACCAGCCACACCCAAAGCAAGGCCAATCGCATTAGCAACACCGCCACCAACACGCAATTTCATGCCTTTAAGGTCTTTGAAAGACGAGATTGGCTTAACTGTATGGATCATGCCTGGGCCATGCACAAAATTGGTGAGCATTTCAACGCCTTTGGCTTCATTAGCAGCATCAAGATGCTTTTCCCATGTCGCCTGAAACGCGGCTGACACAGATTCGGACTTTCCAAAAAGGCCCGGCAATTCAGCAAGTTTTGTGGTTTCAAATTTTCCTGGTGTATAGCCATGCACCATCCATCCAAGATCGGCCACACCATCACGAACAGTATCATACTGAGCTGGTGGTGGTGCTAGGCCATATTCGACTTTCAAACTAAGGCTGCCGCCTGAACAAGCCTTTAGCTCTTCATTCATCCATGGGAATACTGACGCATTCATCGCATGCTTTGGGCTAGCCCATGAAGACACCGTCAAAACGGTATCAGCATTTGCTACCGACACACTCAATGGCACCGCTAGGAATGATAATGCGGCAACACCAAGGCCAGCCACTTTAAAGAAACTAGAATTTTTCATTTATAACTCTCCCTTTTATTAAACTTCGTATTTTATTCATAAATCCCCTATTCACCCTACACATCCGGCCTCAAGTGGCAACCCAATTTTCATAACGAACAGTCATTAAAAATTGCCGAAAGAGTTATATATTCTCTATTCTGACAGTAAATATGAAGCAGTAATGCAAAAGCCCGCGTATCTTTTTACGCGCTTTTCCCTTTCCCTATCATCTCATCCAACGTAACGTCATAGAAATTTAACTATGTGGGGGATAATATGGAAAACGATCAAATCGGAAGTACCGAACAGTTGAAAAATCCTGATTATGAAGTACCTATGGGACCAAGAGTCGCCCTGGGGCTTCAGCATGTGTTAGCAATGTTTGCCAGTAACGTAACACCGTCAATCATTATTGCGGGCGCGGCTGGCTTTGCCTTTGGCGGCGAAGACATGGTATTTTTAATCCAGATGGCCATGCTTTTTGCTGGCATCGCAACCTTGTTTCAAACGATTGGTATGGGGCCTGTTGGCGCCCGATTACCTGTTATGCAGGGGACCAGTTTTGCATTCGTACCAATTATGATAGGTATCGTTAAAGCTGGTGGCATGGCAACATTAATGGGCGCCATTATTGTTGCTGGTATATTCCATACCTTCCTTGGCGCCATTATTGGCCGCATCCGCCATTGGTTTCCACCTCTGGTTTCAGGAATGGTAATCATGGCTATAGGTTTAGCGCTTCTTCCTGTTGGCATCAAATATGCGGCGGGTGGTGCAGCCGAGTTCCAGATGAACGCGCCAGAATGGGGTGATTTCAGCAAATGGGGCCTAGCTCTGACAGTTATCATTGTCGCACTTGGCTTTAAGTTCTTTACCCGTGGCATCACGTCGTCAGCCGCTATTTTACTTGGTTTGATTGCCGGTTATCTAGTTGGCATTGCGACAGGTGTTGTCAATTTTGGCGGCGTCGCCAAAGCGGCATGGTTTGTTGTACCAACACCTTTTAAATATGGCATTGAGTTCAGTGCTTTTGCAATTATCGGTATGATTCTGATGTCAATCGTTAGCGCGATTGAGACTGTTGGTGATATTTCTGGCATTGCCAAAGGTGGTGCCGGACGTGAAGCAACTGACGAAGAACTAGCAGGCGGCACCTATGCTGACGGGCTTGGTAGTGCAGTTGCTGGCATATTTGGTGGCTTGCCAAACACGTCCTTTAGCCAGAATGTTGGCTTGATTTCAATGACCGGTGTGATGAGCCGAGGCGTGGTAACCGTTTCTGGTATTTTCCTGATCATCTGTGGTTTTATTCCAAAGATAGGTGCGATTATTTCCGCCATGCCAATCTCGGTACTTGGTGGGGGTGTGATCCTGATGTTTGGCATGGTTGTATCAGCTGGTATCAACATGCTATCTGACGTCAAATGGAGTCGCCGCAATATGGTCATCCTAGCCACATCGCTTTCTGTTGGTCTTGGTTTGCAAGCGGTACCAAAATCTATGCAACATCTGCCTGATAGCTTTGAAATGCTGATGGTGTCTGGTTTGCTGCCGGTTGCAGTACTTGCTGTGGCCATGAATATGCTTTTACCTGAGGATGCAGACTAGTTTGCATGGCTCGTTTAATGACTAAACATGGGCGCCGTCAAAGTTATTTGACGGCGCTTACAAAGTGTTAATGACGGCAAATGGATTAATACATGTCAGGACAAACACTTCTTATCAAAAACGCTGATGTTCTGTGCACAATGGCACCAAGCGGGCATGACAACCCCGGTGACATGAACGAAATTCAGAATGGTGGTTTGTTCATTCGTGATGGCGTGATCGAGCAGGTTGCCGAAACTAGCCAGCTTCCTACATCTGCTGACACTGTTCTCGACCTTACCGGACATATTGTTATCCCCGGAATGGTCAATACGCATCATCATCTGTTTCAGAATTTGACCCGCGCGGTGCCTGCCGCACAGAATGCGCCGCTATTTGGCTGGCTGCAAACACTCTATCCAATATGGAGTCATATAGGCCCCGAACATATTTACTGGTCAACGGCACTTGGTCTTGCCGAACTTGCCTTGAGTGGATGTACGACCTCTTCGGATCATCTTTACCTGTATCCCAATGGTGCGCGGTTGGATGACGCCTTGTCTGCAGCGTCTGATATTGGCGTTCGTTTCCACGGCACACGTGGCTCGATGAGCATCGGCGAATCCAAAGGCGGCTTACCACCGGATAATCTGACCGAAAATGAGCCTGACATTCTAGCCGAATGCCAGCGTCTGATCGAAGATTATCACGATGCGCGTCCCTATGCGATGCAACGAATTGCACTTGCGCCCTGCTCACCTTTCTCAGTGAGCATGGATCTGATGCGTGAAACCGCCTCCATGGCTCGTGCCTATAAAGTAGGCCTGCATACACATTTGGCCGAAAATGTCGAAGATATCGACTACAGCCTGGCTACCTTTGGTATGCGGCCAGGTGACTATATCGAAGCTGTCGGCTGGACAGGTGACGATGTCTGGCACGCACATTGTGTGCAGTTGAACGATGACGAGATCAACCTGTTTGCCCGCACCGGCACTGGCGTAGCGCATTGTCCTTGTTCGAATATGCGGCTTGCCAGTGGCATTGCCCCCGTCCGTGCCATGCTGGATTCTGGCATGAAGGTGGGGCTGGGTGTCGATGGGTCAGCGTCGAATGACAGTGCCCATATGTTGAACGAAGCCCGCCAGAGCATGCTTCTGCAACGTGTCAATCAAGGTGGTGACGCCATGAATGCACGCGAAGCCTTGCATATGGCAACGGCTGGCGGTGCTTCGGTGATGAACCGGGATGACATCGGTATTCTGGCACCCGGCTATGCAGCCGACATTGCTGCCTTTGACAGACGTACAATTGATTTTGCCGGCAGTGACTGGGATCCGGTGGCATCACTCATTTTCTGCGGTCCGGTGAAAACAAATTATACCATCATCAATGGCAAGATTGTCGTCGCCGAGGGGCAACTCACCACGATGGATATGAATAAGATGCTTACCGAGCATAAACGCCTGTCACATCATTTAATGACTGCCTGATTCTACATCCCAAGCAGATATCAGACATCGATATGGGCGACGGCATGCTCTGCCCAGTCCTCATCCAGATTATGGCCATCGCCAGACCGATCCATAACCAGAAAGTCCTGACTGTCTTCCAGTACCAGCAATGGATGATGCCAGGTACCGCGATCATAGCTGACCCCCTGACTGCCAGTGGCGCGAAAACAGATAAGGCTGTCAAAATCTGGCGCACTGTCATCAGCATTACCAGATGCCACCACAACCAGCCAGTCATGCTCGGAAAGCGGCATGAACGCCTGCGAGCCCAACGGATGCCGTTCAAGCATGGATATCGCAATCGGACTGGCACGACGCGTTCCCCGAAACAGCGAAATGATCGGGATGCCGCCTTCATGTGTCACATCAATTTTGGCCAGCGCATCAAACCGTGTTGTTGTCCCCTGATTGATGCTGATCTGTTTGGCACCATCTGTTTCAATCACAGTGCCATAGGGCGCAAAAGCAGCCTTGGTGAGTGGCTGGATAACGAGCTCTCGGCTGGCCATTATGTCACCACTTTGCCAAATAAACGCAATCGCGACACACCGCCATCGGGGAAAATATTCAAACGCACGACATTTATCGGACCCACATCATTGATATCAGCATGGTTGAATTTATGGATATTATCTGCCGATAATGATTTCTCGCCCATCAGTTCAGGCCAGTTTTCGGCGGCATCCAGATCAACATCGCCTTCGATCAATGCGGCCTGAAGGCTACATCTATCCGGATAATTACCTTTGAAATGCGCCGTATCCACTTCAATATCTGAAATCAGGCCAGCCGCACCAAGACGCACAACAATCCAGTCATGTCCGGGTTCACGGCGGCGGCGGGTTTCCCATCCATCACCCATAGTCTGGCCGCGCCCTTCAGAGATCAGCGCATTGACGTCTCCATAATGCGCATCATTATAGCCCAGAATACAGCCACCCGAACGTAACGCCGATAATTCGGCTGGTGCATCACCATGACCTGACCAATCGCGCTGGACATCGCCAAAAAGACGAAGGCGGGCAATACCGCCATCCGGATAGATGTTAAGCCGCACGATATTAACAGGCCCCACGTCATGTGCCGTCAGCAGATGATGCGCATCCGGTCCGAGCTTGGTGTCACCAATCACCGTTTTCCACTCGGCCTTGTCGATATTACCATCTGCACAATAGGCAGCCTCCAGCATCGCACCAGGCGGATAATTACCGGTAAAATGGGCTGTGTTGATATCGACTAGCCGAATGGTTCCGGTTTCTCCCAGATGCAGAATACACCAGTCATGGCCGCTATGACGGCGTCGGCGTGACTCCCACCCATCCATCCATTTGCCATGGTCATCAAATTTATCCGGCACAAATACTGGCACCGTATCAGCCAGCATACGTGGCGCTTCAGCAAAAAAATCATCGCTTACCGAATGAATTTCTGTACCCATCCTAGGTGATGCCAAATTAACCAGACCCATAGCTTCGGCTGGCGGAAACTCATTGTTCATTTTTGCCTCTTTAGATTACGAAACTTAGTAAAATTGTCATTGTCCGGGATAGGGGTGCGTTTTCATCCAGTGCTTGGCTATATCAAGCCGTCTGGCCATCCACACTTTTTCATGCTTTTGCACATGATCGATAAATTTCACCAAACCAGCAAAACGCGCGGGACGGCCAATCAGACGACAATGCAAGCCAACCGACATCATCTTTGGACTTGATGCACCTTCGGCATATAGAGTGTCAAAGGCATCAATCAGATAACTGGCGAATTGATCGCCCGTATGAAAGCCCTGCGCGGTGGCAAAGCGCATATCATTTGTATCAAGTGTATAGGGCACGATCAGATGTGGTGCGGCAACCTGCCTGCTCCAGAATGGCAAATCATCCGAATAATCGTCGGCATCATAGATGAAACCACCTTCTTCGGCGACGAGATCGCGTGTATGTGCGCTGGTGCGGCCTGTGTACCAGCCCAATGGTCGCGCACCACAAATATCACTATGGATTGCAATCGCCTTTTCCATATGCGCACGTTCTTCTTCGATGCTCATGCCATGATAATTGATCCAGCGATAGCCATGCGACGCAATTTCATGCCCGTCTTTTAGCGCTTGCTCAATCACCTGTGGATGTCTTTGCATGGCCATCGCCACGGCAAAAACTGTGATCGGAATTTTACGTGCGCGAAACAATTCCAGAATACGCCACACCCCAGCCCGCGATCCGTATTCATATATCGATTCCATTGACATATGGCGCGCATCCTCAAACGGTTCGGCACCAATGATTTCGGATAGAAATTTTTCCGAAGCCGGGTCGCCATGCAATATGCAATTTTCGCCGCCTTCTTCATAATTCAGCACAAATTGCACAGCAACGCGCGCGTCATCTGGCCAATAAGCATGTGGTGGCTGGTCACTATAGCCAATCAGATCACGCGGATAATCAGTCATTAACTATCCTCAATTTCACCTGCACGAACAGCCGCCCGCCATTCGGCTAATAACGCGCGCTCTTCATCTTCAACCCAGATCACGTTACCCGGTGGCATCGCATGTGATTGCGCCGACTGCCAGAAGATTTCATCAACATAGGCCATCACCTGCTTTTCATTTTCCAGCATAATGCCCTTTGGTGCAAACGCCAGACCATCCCATTGCGGTGTTTGCGCATGACAGACACTACACCGTTCGATAACAAGTTCGACAGCATTGGCATGCAACTCTGCGCCACGCCCATAGCTTGCCTCGTCATAGCTTGCCCGCGGTGCGCCAGCATAGGACAGGAAAATGGCCAGTCCGGTCAGGATGGCGGCAACAACCCATGTCCAATATGGTGCTGGCAATCCCTTATGCTTGGTGTTGAAGAAATGCCGGATGACGCACCCAATAATCAGAACAAGCGCCAGAATGATCCAGCTATATTCAGTCGCGAATACCATGGGATAATGACCACCAATCATGACAAAGATCACTGGCAAGGTCAGGTAATTATTATGTAATGAGCGCTGTTTGCCACGGATACCATACACCGGATCAGGTGTATCCCCTGCTTTCAATGCTGTCACCACCTTGGTTTGTCCGGGGATAATCACCATCAACACATTGGCAACCATCATCGTGCCAATCGTAACCCCCATCTGCATGAAAGCACCGCGCGCCGAGAAAATCTGCGTGTAGCCATAGGCAAGCGCGACCAGAAAAGCAAAACCTGCCAGCGCAAGCATCGTGTCATTGCGCCCAAGCGGACTACGACACAGACCATCATAAATAGCCCAGCCAAGTACGATACCCGCAAGGCTGATGGCAACAGCCTGCCATTCGGTAATATCAAGAATTTCAAAATCAATCATATACAGGCTTGCCGCGCCGTAATAAACCAGCGCCATCAGGGCAATACCGGAAATCCATGTCCCATATGCTTCCCATTTGAACCATGTAAGCTCATCTGGCATCCGCTTTGGCGCTACCAGATATTTGACCATGTTATAGAAGCCACCGCCATGCACCTGCCACGCCTGACCGTGTGCTTCATCGGGCAGCTGTTTGCCTGGCTTCAGGCTGAGATCAAGCGCGATAAAATAAAAGGACGACCCAATCCAGGCAATGCCGGCAATCACATGAACCCAGCGGATCAGCATTTCTGACCATATCCATAGATAATCAATCACCAGTCAATCTCCATTTCTACCAGCATACAAGCATGCCCGCCCAATCTGCGATTATAGATTATATTTAGACTATGCACGATCATGAAATCTCACCTTCATTATCAAGCTCCTGTTGCCATATAGCAAGCTGCGCGGCAATCGAAATAGCAACGCGAGCAGGTTGTTTTCCGGTAACCAGCTCTATGCCGATAGGGCAGGTCAATCGTGCCAGAACATCATCCGTGATTCCCGCCTTGCCAAGACGACTCCGGAAGCGGGCATTTTTGGTCTTTGAGCCAATCAAGCCAAGGCGGGCAAACCCTTCTCCTGCCAGCACAGTGTGACAGATAGCCTGATCCAGCGCGTGCGAATGCGTGATGACCAGATGAAAGGCATCAATTGGCGCGTGCGCCGCAATCAAAGTTGGATCGATTGCTATCACGTCGGAAACCCCTTTGGGCACGACTGCCGGGAACCTGTCAGGCGCAATATCAACCCAATAGACATCAAAGCCCAGCCCATCAATGACAGGTACCAGTGCCCGCCCAACATGTCCGGCACCATAAATGAATAATGGCCGTTGATAGGGGCGTTGCGGCAATATAAAGCCAGTTTTATCTGCCGTTATCATTGCACCCTTATCACCAAGTTCACTATCTGCAAGCGCAAGCGGTTGCCCTGACGCAAGCGGATGTAAAAGCGGCTGATCACTAGCTGCCAGCACGCGCAAAATGGGTGTGTCGGCGATGGTAAAGGCTTCGATCAACACACGCACATGCCCGCCACAGCATTGCCCCATATCGGGGCCAAGGGCGATATCCATAACACGCCGATGCCACGCAACCTGACTTACATGGATCATGTCGATATCACTGCGCGCCTGCTGCATCACTTCAAATTCCAGCGCACCGCCACCAATCGTATCCCAGATATTGTCGGCTGTGATCAACATATTGGCACCGACGGCACGTGGCGCCGACCCGCGCACCTGAATGACGCTGGCATGGATCACCACGCTCACATCTTTGAGCATTTCAAGGGCCATACCCAGCCAGCCTGTATGCTCCTGACCGGGACTTTGCCCCTTGTCATAAGGCTCAGACACAAGGCCCCCCAAGCGCTATCGACCGCATCAGCAAACGTTCGCTGGTTGCTGGCGCATCTAGCGCGGGATATTCGCCGCTTTCACCTGCCGATTGCAACGCATGCGATAGTGCCATCAAAACACTAATGCCCAGCATTAGTGGCGGCTCGCCAACAGCTTTCGATTTGTGAATTGTATCCTCGCTATTCTCGCCTTCGGCAAACAGGTCTACACGAAAATCAACCGGTCTGTCTGAACAGGCGGGTATCTTATAGGTTGATGGTGCATGCGTCATCAACCGCCCCTGATCGTTCCATACCAACTCCTCGGTTGTCAGCCAGCCAGCCCCCTGCACAAAGCCGCCTTCAATCTGGCCAATATCAAGCGCCGGATTTAATGATTTACCCACATCATGCAGAATGTCAGTACGCAAAATCCGGTTCTCGCCAGTCAGTAGATCAACAACAACCTCGCTACAGGCGGCACCATAGGCAAAATAATAAAATGGCCGCCCGGTTAGCGTTTGTTTATTCCAATGTATTTTTGGCGTTGCATAAAAGCCTGTTGCTGAGAGTGAAATGCGACCCATATAGCAACGATGCGCCGCCTCGGCAAAGCTGCAATACTGGTCACCGACCATCACCTTGCCATCAATAAAATGAACGTCTTTCGGATCGATTTGCGATTGTTCGGCCAGAAAATCCTGCATTCGCTCCTTGATCGCGTTGGCGGCGCGCATTGCTGCCATACCATTAAGGTCACTGCCAGATGACGCCGCAGTCGCCGATGTATTTGGCACTTTACCAGTTGTTGTTGCGGTGATTTTTACCGTTTCAAACGGAACCGAAAACGCATGCGCAACAATCTGGGCAACCTTTGTATAAAGCCCCTGCCCCATTTCGGTGCCACCATGATTGAGATGCACGGAACCATCATTATAGACATGTACCAAAGCGCCTGCTTGATTCAGAAAACTGCTATTGAAAGAAATACCAAATTTAACTGGCGTCAAAGCGATACCACGTTTTACATATCGATTAGCTTTGTTAAAAATCTCAACTGCTTTTCGACGCTTTACATAGTCGCTAGTCTTTACAAGCGTATCAACAATATCCTGAATGACACAATCTTCAACCGGCTGCCCATAGGGGGTCATACCATAATCTGATGCCTGTTTATGCGGATAGAAGTTCCGTTGCCGGACAACCAGCGGATCAAGCCCCAAATGATGGGCAATAGCATCAATAACACGTTCGATGCCAACCATGCCCTGAGGTCCTCCAAAACCGCGAAAGGCTGTATTCGATTGGGTATTGGTACGGCACCGATGCGATATAATCCGCATATTTTTGATATGATAGGCATTATCAGCGTGACACATGGCACGCGCGGCAATTGACTCTGACAAATCCCACGACATACCACAGCGCAATGCCTGCTCGAACACAACCCCGCGAATTTTGCCGTCATTATCAAACCCGACACTATAATCAATCCGGACATCATGCCGTTTGCCAGTTAGCATAAAATCGTCATCACGATCATAAACCGTTTTGGCTGACCGCCCTGTCAATTTTGCGGCAAGTGCTGCCGTGATAGCCGGTAAATTACCCTGACTTTCCTTGCCACCAAAAGCACCGCCCATCCGCCGCGTTTCAACAGTGACGGCATGGTTGGCCAGCCCCAATGATGTGGCAACCTTATGCTGGATTTCGCTTGGATGCTGCGTGGAACAATGTAGCGTCATATCACCATCTTCACCCGGTATTGCCAGCGCGGCTTGGCCTTCAAGATAGAAATGCTCCTGCCCACCAATGACGATACGTCCATCAAGATGATGGGGCGCGGCAGCAATCGCCCCATCGGCATCACCAGTTGAAATAGTGGCTGCTGACCCTAAAAAGGCGCCAGCCTGCATCGCTTCGTCTATAGTCAAAATGGCAGGCAAGACTTCATATTTGATTTTGGCAAGATCAATCGCGGCGCGCGCCGAGGCCATATCAACCGCCGCAACGGCAAACACCGACTGGCCGACATAGGACACAACATCATCTGCAAAAATAGGATCATCACCAGCAACCGGACTACAGTCATTTACGCCAGGCACATTCTGCGCTGACATGACGGTGACAACCCCCGCGGCGCTGGCAACAGCGGATAAATCCATACTTATGATGCGGGCATGCGCATGTGGGCTTTGTGCAATCAGAACTTCCAATGTGCCCTGCGGCACTGGCAAATCGTCCGTGTAATGGGCACATCCGGAAACATGCTTATGCGCACTGTCATGCCGCACAGCTTTATGAATTGTTGTTTTGGTTCTTTTATCATCAAAGCGTGTCATCTAGTCAGCTAACAGCGCGGAAACGCCGCTCCCTGCAAGTTCGACATGCGACTGTCCGGTGATTTCAAGCCCGTATTTCAGCACTAGATTGCGTGCCGCCTGCATCCGGTAATCAGCACTACCCCGCATATCACTAAGCGGCGCAAAGTCATCGCCCAGTGTGGCGGCGGCGGCAACAAAGCTGGACTCGTTGAACGAACCACCTATCAAAACCGCTTCTGCCGCTTTGGCACGCAACGGTGTTCCAGCCATGCCGCCAAACGCAATCACAGCATCTGTGATCGTACCATTCTTTACCGTAACATTTGCCGCCATCATCACGGCTGAAATATCCTGATCAAACCGCTTAGACAGCTTGTAGCATCGTAAATATGGCGCTTTTATCTTTGGCACTATAATGGCCGAAACAAACTCATCCGATTTACGGTTCTGCGTACCATAGCTGATGAAAAAATCTTCAAGCTTTATAACACGGGTCTTGATACCCCGCTGTAGCTCTATCGTACTCCCAAGTGCCATTAAAAGTGGCGGCATATCTCCAATAGGTGACCCATTCGCAATATTACCACAAACCGTACCCGAACTTCGCACCTGTAAAGATCCAAAACGACGTAATAACGTTTTGGCAGCTGGCCATCTTTTGCCAAGCGTGTCCATGGCTGTCTGATGCGTAACAGCCGGTCGTATGACCAGGTCGGTTTTATTATCTTCAATAACATCAAATCCATCAACACGGCCTGTCCAAAGCATCCGTGATAGCTGGCGATGCTGTTTGGTTACCCATAGGCCTATATCGGTGGCACCCGAAACAATCGTCGCGCTAGAATTCTCTGCATAGATATTGGAAAAGTCAGTTTGTTTCAGCGGCGCGGCGAATGCTTTTTTCCCGTCTGAAATTTCGATCATTTCAGTATGCTGGATAGTCTTTAAGAGTGTTTTTTCTGCCTTTTGGCGTTGGGTTTCCCATATTGGCTTATGCATGCCTGCTAAAGACAAACCTGCATCGACAATGGGACGATAGCCAGTACAACGACATAGATTTCCTGCCAGCGTGTCATCAATCTGATTCGCCGCAAGCCCGGTACGGTTACACCAGGCTGCATACAACGATATAACAAATCCAGGCGTGCAAAACCCACATTGTGACCCGTGAAAATCGACTATTGCCTGCTGGCACGGATGCAATTCACCATCTGGCCCACTGATGCCCTCTACGGTTGTTACGGCACTCCCTTCAAGCATGCCCATGAACAGAATACACGCATTCACCGGCCGCCATGTAATCCGGCCTTTGCTATCGGGCCTTGCCACAACAACAGTACAGGCACCACAGTCGCCTTCGGCACATCCTTCCTTTGATCCTGTCAGCCTTCTTTCGCGACGTAGCCATGTCAATAACGTCATGTCGCCAGCAATGCCCGTTACCGTCTGTATGTCACCATTCAAAATAAAGGTTAGATAGTTACGCACGCAATCTCCATTAGCTACCGCGATAAGTGGAATAACCGTAAGCCGATAATAATAATGGGACGTGATAATGCTGATCATCACGATCTATACCAAAGGCAATGACAATATCATCTAGGAACGGAAATTCTGGCAAATCATCACCCATTTCACGCAAATATGATGCCGCATGAAAAACCAGTTTATAACGGCCACGCTCCAGTGCAGCATCTTCAAGAAGTGGCGCATCACATCGACCATCCGCATTTGTAACGACCGTCTTCAGAACCGTCTGCGTTCCACCGGTAATACGAATGAGGTCAATTTCAAGATTTGCAGCAGGTTTGCCACGTGCAGTATCTAGGACATGGGTGGTCAATCGACCCATTGTAATCTCCTGACAAATAGTGATGATTTGTACGAATTAGAATGACAATTTTTCATTGATTTAGCAAATTAATCTATACAATGGATGGTGATCATAAAATGTGGCGTCATGAAAGTATTTTGAACCGATGAACAAACTTGCCTTGCACAAATTATCTGACGGTCAATTACTTGCCTCTCTTGGCGGTATTTACGAACATTCAGCATGGGTTGCCGAAACCCTGTTGGCTAACGGCATCACCGAAGCAGATAATGACCCCAATCATCTGGCACAACGCATGAAGACGATTGTTGATGCAGCCAGTGACGATGCCAAATTAACATTGCTTCGCGCACATCCCGAACTGGCTGGCAAACTCGCAATAGCAGGCAACCTCACCGCTGAATCAACAGCTGAACAAGCAGGTGCTGGCCTTGATAAATGTTCGGTAGAGGAATTTGAACAATTCACCAGCCTAAACACCGATTATACAGCCAAATTTGGGCATCCCTTCATCATCGCCGTTCGCGGCCTGTCGCGTGGTGAAATTCTAGCGGCCTTTCATCAGCGTATCGGAAATGACCCAGCAACCGAATTTACGACCGCCCTTAACGAAGTTCATAAAATTGCTCAGCTTCGACTTTTTGCGTTGGCAACCTGACTGGACAGATTGAAATGAAAATTACAGAGCAGGACATAATACATAAATTCAGAGCTATTTGTGGGGAAACGCATGTCGAAACTGGCAATGATATTGATCCAAAATATCAGCGCGACTGGCTAGACATATACCCATCCACCCCATTTGTGGTTGTACGCCCTGATAGTACTGAAAAAGTTGCAGCCTTGATGAAAATATGCGCCGCAACCAAAACCGTGGTGATTCCGCTTGGCGGCAATTCAGGCTTAACGGGCGCGACTCAGGCACATCCAGATCAAAAAGCCGTGATTATGTCGCTGGAACGAATGAATGTAATCCGCGAAGTGAATGGTGATGGCCGTTATATGATTGCCGAGTCCGGTTGCATTGTTGAAAACTTACATAAGGCTGCCGATCAGGTTGGCTGGATGTTTCCATTGGTTTTTGGCGCAAAAGGCACCGCACATATTGGGGGTGCATTGGGGACAAATGCAGGGGGACTAAATGTCGTGCGCTATGGCAATGCCCGTGCACTATGTCTTGGCTTGGAGGTTGTCACGGCCTCCGGCGACATCATGAATTTACTGCCCGCCTTGAAAAAGGACAATACAGGCTATGATCTGGTCAATCTGATGATTGGGTCTGAAGGCACCCTAGGCATTATCACCGCGGCAACATTAACCTTGGTGCCAAAGCCAACCGCCTATGCAACAGCCATGGTAGTTGTGCCAGATATAGATGCCGCGCTAAAGCTTATGAATCTTATACAACAACAAACAGGGGGACGGTTAGAAGCATATGAATTGATGGACAAGGTGATTTATGATTTATGCGTCAAAAACCTTGATCATGTGACCGCACCTTTTAACTATAGTCCGGAATTGAGTATCCTGATGGAAATTGCCGCTGGCAGTCCAGAAGATGTAGAGGTTCAGCCGGATGGAAAGATGAATCTTGCTATCCAGCTCGAAACCATTCTGGCAACAGCCTTTGAACAAGGGCTTGCCGATGATGCCATTATCGCCAGTTCCGAAACCCAGCGCCAAAATCTATGGGCAATGCGCGAAGGTGCGCTCAATGCCATGCAAACACATGGCAACTGGGTGATGAGCGATGTCAGCTTTCAGGTTGCTGATTTGCCTGGTGCCATTGCCGACCTAAAAGCTGCGTTCGCGGCGGTCGCGCCAGGCCCATTCTGTGTTGCCTTTGGCCATATGGGTGATGGCAATCTTCATGCTTTTGCCCGCCCCTATGATGAAGATCCCAAAAACCATCCAGAAGAAGTTGCGGCGATCAAAGCGGCTTTGCGCGATACAGTTGTGAAATGGCGTGGGTCAATCAGCGCCGAACATGGTATCGGTCAGGACAAGCAAGCCGAAATGAAAAAACTTAAAGACCCAATTGCCTATGCAATGATGCAATCAATCAAGACAGCGCTTGATCCTGATAACATTCTCAACCCGGGGAAAGTTCTGCTATAGGCATGATACATAGTCATACCAACAGCAGAACAATTACAGTTTGTTATCGCTATTTGGTGTCACTGCCAGAATGGAAGTTAAAGACAGCGCCTTCTTTGATACCGCTTGGCCAGCGCGCGGTGACAGTTTTCAGCTTGGTGTAAAAACGAACACCTTCCATACCGTGAACAGCATGGTCACCAAACATAGATGCTTTCCAGCCACCAAAGCTATGATAGGCAACAGGGACCGGAATTGGCACATTCACGCCCACCATCCCAATATTAACATTGGCCGCAAAATCACGCGCAGCATCACCATCTCGGGTGAAAATAGCCGTGCCATTGCCATATTCATGATCAATCACCAGCTGGCGCGCATCCTCATAGGTTTTGGGGCGAAGAACTGACAGCACTGGTCCAAAAATCTCGTCACGATAGACCGACATATCCGGCGTTACCCTGTCAATCAAAGTGCCGCCAACAAAATATCCGTTTTCATAGCCTTGCAAGGATAAACCCCGACCATCAACAACGATTTCGGCACCTGCCGCTTCGCCTTGGCCAATATAATCTTCAACGCGTTTTTGCGACTCGGGGGTGATAACGGGGCCCATTTCAACACCAGGTTCATCATACTGACCAATTTTCAACGCACGTACTTTTGGTGCCAGCTGTGCAACAAACCTATCAGCAGTATCATCACCAACCGCCAGCACTGCTGAAATAGCCATGCAACGTTCACCCGCAGATCCATAGGCCGCCCCCATTGCAGCGTCCACAGCCTGATCCATATCGGCATCCGGCATAATCACCATGTGATTTTTTGCACCACAAAGAGCCTGCACCCGTTTGCCATTGTTGCATCCACGGCCATAAATATATTTGCCAATCGCTGTCGAACCAACAAAACTGATTGCCCCCACATCCGGATGATCAAGCAAAGCATCAACCGCTTCCTTGTCACCATTAACGACATTCAGGCAACCATCGGGGAGCCCTGCTTCGGTCAATAGACGTGCAAGCAAAAGTGGTGCCGCAGGATCGCGTTCGGATGGCTTTAGAATGAACGTATTACCACAAGCCAAAGCCATAGGGAACATCCACATTGGCACCATTGCCGGAAAATTAAACGGGGTAATACCCGCAACAACGCCAACCGGTTGACGCTGTGAATAGCTATCCACATTACCAGCTACCTGAGCTGAATAATCACCTTTCAGCAAATGGGGAATGCCACAGGCAAACTCAACAACTTCTATACCACGGGCGACTTCACCCTTGGCATCATCAAGCGTTTTACCGTGTTGCATTGAAATCGCCGTGGCAATTTCAGTGTGATGGCTTTTCAGCAAATCGCGAAAATTAAACATGACTTGTGCGCGCTTGGCAGGGGGCGTCGCTACCCATCCCGATAGTGCCGCTTTGGCCGAGGCAACAGCCTGATTCACTTCGTCTATACTAGCCAAAGGTACAGATCCAATAACCGCACCTGTTGCTGGGTTGTAAACATCTTGTTGTCTGCCGCTGGTTCCAGCAACTGCTGATCCGCTAATATAATGTGTATCTGTCATGATAAATCCGAACATGGCACTTATCGCGGTGCCGTTATAATGTTAATGATACCTATATCTTGCACAACCTAAATGCTGGTGCAATTCCGAACTGTAAATTTATTGATCTTATCGCTATGATCTTCGGTCAGTTTCTATATAACCGAATCATGGAATTATGGGTTTTATTAGCTATTTTGGCGGCAGCTACTCAAGCTTTGCGTACAGCTGTTCAAAAGAAAATGACGCCACAGCTTGGTAGTTATGGCGCAAGCTATATTCGTTTTTCCTATTCCTTTCCCTTTGCTTGGTTGATTGTGCTTGCTTATATGGCGCTGGTCAATGTTGGCATGCCCAGCCTGTCTCCAATGTTCTGGTTCTGGATCACCGTCGCCGCAGTAACGCAGATCGCCTTTACGATTCTGCTTATCATGCTGTTCTCGCATCGCTCTTTTGCTGCCGCTGTTGCCTTTTCCAAGACCGAAGTTTTGCAAGCGGCGTTGTTTGAAGCCATTATTCTTGGCGTTATTGCCAACCTGCAAACTGCTTTTGCCATCGCGCTTGGCGTTGTTGCTACGATCATGCTGTCACTTGCAAAAGCAAGCCTAGCAAGCCGTTCGGTTATGAGCACAATTTTCTCGAAACAGACTGGGTTTGGTCTTGGTGCTGGTGCTTTTCTTGGCTTCTGCACCGTTGCCTATGGCGCGGCCATCAAACATATACCGACTGATGACGTGATGCTGAATGCCGGATTAGCCGCCGCCATTGCCGTCACGATCCAAACTGTGGGCTTTGGCGCTTGGCTATATGCTATAAAACGCCATGAACTGATTGCTAGTCTTGTGCATTGGCGGGATGGCGCAATGGCGGGTTTTTGGGGCACGCTTTGTAGCCTGTTCTGGTTTGCCGCCTTTGCCATGCATGCTGTTGCCCCAGTCCGCGCTGTTGGGCAAATCGAACTTCTTATGAGCATTGGTTTTTCTTTCTTCTATTTCAAAGAAAAGATTAACCTGACTGAGCTTATCGCTATGGCGTTGCTGGCCATATCGATCATTTTGGTTTTGCTGGCCTAGCAACCCAAAGTCAATCTTGTAATTTTGCCACAGCCTGCTTTGCCATCTGCACAACAAGATGTGCCCTGAATTCGGCATTGGCATGCATGTCGGATAGCAACAAATCCGGATCTATTGACATAGCATCAAGCGCATCAGGGGCAAAATTTTCTGCCAACACAGCCTCAATCTCATCGGCCCTAAATACACCGTCCTGTCCAGCACCTGTTACAGCTACCTGCACATTCCCATCATGCCGCCTAGCAACACAAACACCCGCCAGCGCATAGCGCGATGCTGGATTGGGACATTTCACATAAGCACATTTCTGATCAATCGGAATATGTATTGCAGTGATAATTTCGTTGGTATCAAGTGCTGTTTCAAACATACCAACAAAGAAGTCTTTGGCCGCGAATATTTGCTGGTCGGTATGAATGCGCGCATTGGTAGCTAATAACGCCGCTGGATAACATGCTGCTGGATCATTATTGGCGACTGATCCCCCTACGGTACCGCGATTGCGCACATGCGGATCACCGATCTGTCCGGCCAGTGCTGCCACCCCGGGCAAATGCGTATGCACCAGTTCACTATCCGCCACAGCGGCATGCGTTGCCATCGCGCCAATTTGCAAATTGTTATCGCATAGCATAATGGTTTTGAAATCATCAACACCATCAAGATCAACAAGCATATCTGGCGCGGCTAAACGTTGTTTCAGCGTGGGAACAAGGGTCATGCCGCCTGCCAGTAATTTACCATCGTCTGCAGCCGCCAGTAGTTCACGCGCAGCATCACAACTTTTGGCTTTCTTGTAGGTCAGATCATACATAATCTGCCTCATCCGCTATTTCATCAGCACCCATCACGCGTGCTGCCTGCTGTATTGATTTGATGATATTGTTATAGCCGGTACAGCGGCAAATATTCCCTTCAAGAGCAGTGCTAATTTCATCTATATCTGTGGTCAGATTTTGCGCCAAAAAATCAACAGCGGTCATAATCATACCTGGTGTGCAATAGCCACATTGCAAACCATGATTGTCAATAAAAGCCTGTTGCACGGGATGCAATTTGTCACCGGCAGCCAGACCCTCAATCGTCGTGATTTGGGCACCATCTGCCTGCACCGCCAGCATGGTACATGCCTTTACCGCCATGTCATTAAAATGGATCACGCAGGCGCCGCACTGGCTTGTATCGCACCCAACATGCGTACCTGTCAGTTTCAGACTTTCGCGCAAAAAGACACCAAGTAACATCGTATCTTCAACATCCGCTGTTACCGGCGTCTCGTTCACAACAAGATTAACGACAGTCATTATTATGGCCTTTCATATCAGATACCATCGACCGAGCTTCATTTTGCCTGTTCATCCAACCCTCTGATCTATGGAAATATCCTTGCGCCAATTCGAGTCAAGGTCAATATTGCCAATCGGCATATATGGTATTTGTTACATAGATGACGTGGCATTTATATAATAGCTGCTGTTCGCCGTGTATCAGAGGGCGTTTCGCCAAAACTGGCCCGATAGCATGACGCGAATCCAGCCTGACTTGCAAATCCACTGGCTGTAGCTATTTCCACGATTGGTAAATGACTCTCGACAAGCTGGCGCCTTGCCGCATTCAAGCGAAGCGCAAGATAATAGCGTTTTGGCGATGCCCCCAGAACCGACGTAAACAACATATGCAGACGCCGCGTTGACATACCAGCCTGCGATGCCAGACACGAAATCGAAAGCGGTGTTTCAAGATTATTTTCCATATGCCGAAGTACAGTTGCAAGCCGCCGATCACCAGCGCGCATAAAACCTGGCATAGGAGATGCTGATACGTTATCAACATCACCTGCTGGCGTATAAATAAACTGCCGCGATACCGACATGGCAAACGCAAAACCCTGACGTGCTCGAATCAACTCAAGCATCATATCCAGAGTGGGTAACGATCCAGCTACTGTTATCCGATTTCCATCAATCACATGACGCTGACTCACAACTTCGAGAAGCGGATATCGGGCGGCTAGCGCATCAGCGTCTTCCCAATGCGCCGCGACCTTACGGTCATTCAACAATCCAGCCTCAGCCATCAGCCAGACACCGTTTTCGATACCAATAATGGCATCACGAAAGCGTCGTGCCTGTGATAGAGATTTCAACAGATTATCCGACAATGCTGTCAGCGGCATATAGCTAGCCACAACAAAAAGTGGAGCGACACGCGCTACCGGATCGAAAGCACTATCTGCTGGTATCGGTATCTTGCTGGTCGTCATGATCGGCGTGCCGTCATCTGTTGAAATATGCCAGCTATATAGTTCACGACCCGCCATCCGATTGGCCACACGCAACGGCTCAATTACCGAGGTAAGCTGAACAAGGTTACATTGCCGCAACAACAGCACTTCGATTTCTAACGACGCAGAGCTAAGCGAAAACATAATTTTTGTTCCGATTTATATAAATTTGTTTCTGATTTACATAAACCCAAACGACTAAAGTCTGGCAAGATTTATTTGGCAAGCCAAATGCAATCCAACATTTGGGGCACATAATGATAATGCCAGCCACCATGAAATAAACGGGGAAACATGTCATGCCATTACAAATGAATAGAGACGCCTTTATAACCTGTGCAGTAACCGGATCCGGAGACACAACCGGCAAATCAGATAAGGTGCCAATCACGCCTGCCGAAATTGCCACCGCTGCAATTGATGCGGCCAAGGCTGGTGCCGCCATTGTCCATTGCCATGTACGCAATCCCGAAACAGGCGCGCCATCACGCGACACTAAGCTGTTTCGTGAAGTGACTGATCGTATCCGTGACGCTGACATCGACGTCGTCCTGAACCTAACCGCGGGTATGGGCGGTGATCTGGTGCTTGGTGGCGTCGAGACGCCCTTGCCGCCATCTAATGACGGTACCGATATGGCAGGGGCTACCGAGCGTATGCGCCACATCGCTGAATGCCGGCCTGAAATCTGCACACTTGATTGTGGCACAATGAATTTTGGGCATGGTGATTACATTATGACCAATAGCCCTGTGATGCTTCGTGAAATGGCAAGCCAGATGAAAGCGCTTGGCGTTAAACCTGAAATTGAGGCTTTTGATACCGGCCATTTATGGTTTGCCAAACAGCTTGTCGAAGATGGTTTCATTGATGCACCAGCACTCGTTCAGCTATGTATGGGGATCCCTTGGGGGGCGCCTGACGATATGAACACGCTGATGGCAATGGTGAATAACATTCCACAGGACTGGATATTTTCTGCCTTTTCAATTGGCCGCAATGCAATGGCTTATCCCGCAGCAGCTTTGTTAACAGGCGGTAATATCCGCGTTGGGTTGGAAGATAGTATTTATCTATCGCGCGGCGTCTTTGCGACCAATACCCAGCTTGTTGAGAATGCCGTGAATGTTGCCACCAACATGGGTGCGTCAATCATCGGTCCTGATGCGGTGCGCGAACGTCTCAACCTAACCAAACAGGCGCCTCAATCATAAGCCATTACCTGCTAGGGAAAGATTGTTATGTCCAAAGATAAACTGCAAAAAGCCGCTGTCATTGGCGGGGGTGTCATTGGTGGGGGATGGGTTGCACGGCTAGTCCAGAATGGCGTTGATACTGTCATTTTTGACCATGATCCCGAAGCGCCCCGAAAAATAGATACGATTATGTTGAATGCCGACCATGCTGTGCCGCGTCTGACTATGGCGCCCCTTGGCACAAGGGGAAGCCTACGTTTTGCCAGCACGCTTGCCGAAGCTGTCATCAATGCCGAATTCATTGTTGAGGCGGTACCCGAAAGACTGGACACAAAACAGGCCGTCTATGCCGATATCGAAGCCCATACTAGTGATGATGTGATTATTGCTTCGTCAACATCAGGCATCATGCCCACAGATTTGCAAGCCAAAATGCGCGTTCCAGGGCGGCTGATTGTCGGACATCCATTTAATCCGGTTTATCTGTTGCCGCTTGTCGAAATTGTAGCTGGCGACCAGACCGCTACCACCAGCATTAATCGCGCCAGTGATATTTATACATCAATTGGCATGCATCCTTTACATGTGCGTAAAGAAATTCCAGCCTTTATCGCTGATCGCTTTTTAGAAGCTGTCTGGCGCGAAGCTCTGTGGTTGATTAATGACGGGGTCGCAACAACCGACGAGATTGATGATGCCATTCGCTATGGTTTTGGATTGCGCTGGGCGCAGATGGGGCTGTTTGAAACCTATCGTGTGGCAGGCGGCGAAGCAGGTATGAAGCACTTTATGGCACAATTTGGCCCCTGCCTTAAATGGCCATGGACAAAGCTGATGGATGTTCCGGAATTGACCGACGAACTTGTCGAAACAATTTCGAAACAATCAGACGCGCAATCTGGTTCCCATTCGATTCGCGAACTGGAACGGATTCGTGACAACAATCTGGTTTCAATATTACAAGCACTAAAAGCCAATAACTGGGGGGCAGGGCAAACAATTGCCTCTTGGGAAGCTAGGCTTTTTGCCGCAGATGATGCCAAAACACCAACTGACATTGATGTCAGTCAACCAATCCGTACACTTGAGCGACAAATACCTGATAGCTGGACTGATTATAATGGCCATATGAATGAAGCCCGCTATCTGGACTGTTTTTCACAAGCTTCAGATACGCTACTACGTATGATCGGCGTAACTCCGGAGTATGTTGAAGCTGGCGGCAGTTATTTTACCGTCGAAACCCATATCAGACATCTTGATGAAGTCACCGCACAAGAGCACATTCATGCAACAACACAGGTAATACATGGCGAAGGCAAGAAACTACATCTGTTTCACAGCCTGATGCATGAAGATGGCCGACTATTAGCAACTGGCGAACATCTGTTTTTGCATGTCGATATGAACAGCCGTGCATCTAGCCTGCCTGAACCATCGGTAGCTGAAGCACTAGCAAAAATCGCGGCGGCGCATGCCAAGCTTCCGCTGCCGAACGGCAGTGGCCGCGCAATCAAGAGCACCTAGCCAGAAACCTATTCATCTACGCACAAATTAGAAAGGTCTGATAAATGCAGTTTGGTTTGACCGAAGAACAGAATCTGATCGTCAGTACTGTTCGGCAATTTGTCGAGCAGGAAATCTATCCACGTGAAAATGAAGTCGAAAAACTAGGCTATGTCCCCTTGGAAATAGGTCAGGAAATCATGGCCAAGGTCAAGGATATGGGCTTTTATGCCAGCAATTTTCCAGAGTCGGTTGGCGGTGGCGGCCTTGGGCATCTGGATTTTGCCCTTTTGGAACGTGAGCTTGGTCGTGGATCAATGGCATTGACCCATTTCTTTGGCCGTCCTCAAAATATTCTGATGGCATGTAAAGGTGAACAGATTGAGCGTTATTTATTGCCAGCTGTGCGTGGTGAACGGATGGATGCACTCGCCATGACCGAACCTGATGCTGGTTCCGATGTTCGCGGGATGAATTGTACTGCCAAGCGCGATAGCGGCAAGGATAGTGACTGGGTTATCAATGGAACCAAACATTTTATTTCTGGCGGTGATCATGCTGACTTTTTTATCGTCTTTGTGGCTACCGGCGTTGATGACACACCGCATGGTCCAAAAAAACGTATCACCTGTTTTTTGGTTGACCGCGGACATCCGGGGTTTGAGGTTTCACCCGGTTACGACTCGGTATCGCACCGCGGCTATCACAATGTCATTCTGAAGTTTGACGAATGCCGGCTGAGCAATGCCCATGTGCTTGGCACTGTTGATGGTGGTTTTGAAGTTATGAATACCTGGCTTTATGCAACGCGAATTACCGTGGCAACTATGGCGGTTGGCCGCGCACGCCGCGCTTTTGATTATGCGTTGAACTACTCCACCGAGCGCAAACAATTTGGCAAACAAATTGGCAAATTTCAGGGCGTGAGCTTCAAGCTTGCTGATATGATTACCGAAATAGATGCAGCTGACTGGTTAACCTTGTCAGCAGCGTGGCGGCTTGATCAGGGTTTGCCAGCCAATCGTGAAATTGCCTCGGCAAAATTATATGCATCCGAAATGCTGGCGCGCGTGACTGATGAGGCGATTCAGATTTATGGCGGTATGGGCTTGATGGACGATTTGCCATTGGCACGGTTCTGGCGCGATGCCCGCGTTGAGCGCATATGGGATGGTACATCCGAGATTCAACGCCACATCATCAGCCGTGATCTGTTACGTCCTTTAGGCGGCTAAGGCCATGACCGATCTATCCCGCCTATTCAGACCAAAAACAATTGCTATATTCGGTGGTCGCTGGGCAGAAAATGTGATCGCCCAATGTCTGAAAATGGGCTTTGATGGTGATATATGGCCCGTGCATCCAACGCGCGAAACAATGGGCGGATTGCCCTGTTTCAAAGATGTCGATGCCCTGCCCGATGCGCCGGATGCTGCCTTTTTGGGCATTAACCGACATGCCATTATTGAAGTGGCCGCCGCTTTGGCCGCACGTAACTGTGGTGGGGCTATCTGCTTTGCATCGGGCTTTGCCGAAACTGGTGATGCAAATCTACAAGCTGAGCTCATAGCGGCGGCTGGCACGATGCCTATATTGGGGCCAAACTGCTATGGCTTTATCAATTATCTTGATGGGGTGCCATTATGGCCAGATCAGCATGGCGGTGCGGCCTGTGAAACTGGTGTTGCCCTTATCAGCCAGTCATCAAATATTGCGATCAACCTAACGATGCAGGCGCGTGGACTGCCACTTGCCTATGTTGCATGCGTTGGCAATCAGGCACAAACTAGCCTCATTGATATGGCTAACGCTTTGTTTGCTGATGATCGGGTCACTGCCGCAGGGCTCTATATTGAAGGTATCGATGATGCCCCAGCCTTTGCCCGAATGGCCGCAGCCGCACGTCAGAACGGCAAATATATTGTAGCCATAAAATCAGGCAAAACCGAAGCCTCCCAGATCGCTGCCCAAACCCATACCGCGGCGATTGCTGGTGATGCTAGTTGCTCATCTGCCTTTCTGGCGCAATGCGGAGTGTACGAAGTTGATACCCTAGAGGACATGCTGGAACTCCTTAAAATTTTACATCTGTTTGGCCCGCTTAATGGCAATCGCATCACTGCCATGTGCTGTTCTGGCGGCGAAGTGGGACTGATTGGCGATATGTCTGCAAAACATGATCTTGTGTGGCCAAACATCCCCGAAGATAACGCCACATATCTTGCCAAACAGCTTGGTGCATTGGTCACTATCGCAAACCCACTCGATTACCATACCTTTATCTGGGGGGATGAGGCGGCGATGGCCAATGTCTTTGCTGCGATGATGGGAGGCTGGACTGATATATCTGTTCTGGTCATTGATTTTCCGCGCAATGACCGATGCAGTGACGAAACATGGCTTCCGGCAGTGAATGCACTATGCGAAGCGGTGCGGCGCACAGGCACCAAGGCGGCAATGTTGGCCACTCTACCCGAAGGCATTTCGGAACAATGGGCATGGACATCAATCAAAGCTGGCATAGCCCCGCTTTGCGGTCTGTCAGCCGGACTTAATGCGCTGGAAAAAGCTTCTAACATGCCAGCAACCTTTTTGAAGGGCTGGCAACCCTGTCCAGCAACAACTATATCCGACGCCCCCCGTTTGCTTGATGAAGCTGACGCCAAGACCTTATTAAGTGAGGCTGGCATCACCTGTCCAATAGGTGTTCGTGCCACCACCGCCGATGACGTGACTTCAAACGCCAGAAATTTGCGCGTACCGTTGGCATTAAAAGGTTTGGGGCATCTACATAAAAGCGAAGCAGGGTTAATCCAGCTTGGACTGGATCACAATATGCTCAAACAAGCCGCTTTTGCGATGCAGAGCTGTGATGGGTTTCTGATCGAAGAAATGGTCGAAGTATCCGTAGCCGAACTTCTGGTAGGTTTGTCCCGTGATCCACAATATGGCATCAGCCTGACACTTGGCGTAGGTGGCATATATGCCGAATTATTGGCAGACACGCGTACTGGCATCCTGCCCCTTGATCGTGACTTCATAGAACAGATGCTGTCCGAGCTTCATCTGGCTCCCCTGCTTAACGGCTATCGCGGCCAACCACATGCTGATATTGACGCTGCCCTTGATGAAATCATGGCGCTATGCAGGTTAATTCAGGAAGATACACGGATCACCGAAATTGAAATCAACCCTCTGATACTTGGCGCCACAGGGCAAGGCGCGACAGCCGTTGACGCGCTAATCTGGTATCAGGATAATTCAGACATATAACCAAGAGGAAAAACCCATGGAAGATATAATACGCACCAAAACCGAAGGTGGCATTTTTGAAGTGACGCTAGATCGCCCAAAGGCCAATGCGATTGATCTTGAAACATCTCGTATCATGGGCGAAACATTCCAACATTTTCGTGATAATGAACATTTACGAGTCTGTATCGTGCGCACGGCTGGTGAGCGTTTCTTTTCGGCTGGTTGGGATTTGAAAGCTGCCGCAAACGGCGACTCGGTCACGGCTAATTATGGTGTGGGCGGATTTGCCGGACTGCAGGAATTACGCGATCTGAATAAACCAGTCATTGCTGCGGTTGAGGGCATGTGTGTTGGTGGCGGGTTTGAGTTAGCCTTATCCTGTGATCTTATACTGGCAACAGGTGCGTCACAATTTGCGCTTCCCGAAATAAAAGCTGGCACCCTAGCAGATGCCGCCACAATCAAATTGCCAAAACGTATTCCCTATCACATAGCCATGGACATGCTGTTAACGGGGCGCTGGATGGATTGTTCTGAGGCGCATCGCTGGGGTCTTGTGACCGAAATGTTTGATGCTGGCGCGGCACTCTATGAAAGGGCGTGGGAACTGGCGCGGCATTTGGAAGCGGGTCCCCCGCTGGTATTTGCTGCGATTAAGGAAGTTGCGCGTGAGGCCGAGGCGATGAAGTTTCAGGACATCTTAAACCGAATAACGAAAATGCAGCTTCCGACCGTTGATAAACTATATAATTCCGCAGATGGTCTTGAAGGATTTAAAGCCTTTGCTGAAAAACGCGATCCAGTTTGGAAAGGTCACTAGCTAGTGTTACTAGCCAGTTTTTTAATATTAGTTATCAACTTTAGTAATAAAACAAGGTAACCAAGATATTATGATGTGGCACTTAAATCAGTAAGCATTTGATTAATATTTAGTATTTTTATTCTACGCTTCAAAATATTGTTTTCAGAAGCCCCATTTTTCTTGCAAAACTTGACCTAATACTTACCAATGGGTTTGCAGTTCATAATAATCAGATTTGCTAAGGGGCAAGGTAATGTCGGATAATGTATTAATTACGCGCAACAAGCATATTCTTGAGATCACGCTTAACAAGCCCAAAGTGAATGCCATTGATCATGCCATGAGCAAGGAACTCGCTGACGCCTTTGTAGAATTTGAAAAGGATGATGATCTTCGTGTCGCAATTCTAACAGCCAACGGTGAAAAGATTTTTTCAGCTGGATGGGATCTAAAAGCCCTCGACAAAGGTGATGCCCAGCTAGACGAGTGGTGGAATGATGGTGATTACGGCTATGGCGGATTTGCTGGCCTCACCGAAAACTGGTCAATGAACAAGCCAGTTATTGCCGCGCTAAATGGTCTGGTCATTGGTGGCGGATTTGAAATCGCCATGGCGTGCGATCTGATGATAGCTGCTGACCATGTCGAGTTTGCCTTACCAGAAATGCCCCTTGGCATCATCCCTGATTCTGGTGCCATTCAACGCCTGCCTCGAAGAATACCTCATAACATCGCTCTGGAAATGCTACTTCTGGGTCGACGCATGAAAGCAAATGAAGCAGCACATTATGGCCTTGTTAATAAGGTAGTATTAGCCGAAAAGCTACTCGAGAGCGCGCGTGAATGGGCTGACCAGATCGCTTGGTTTGCACCACTTGCTGTTCAATCAATCAAGGAAGTACTTAGGCATATCGATAGTCAGCCGCTTGAAACCGCCTTTGAAACCATGCGCACCAGCGACCTACCAACCTACCGAGCAATGTTAAAATCAGAAGATGCCGAAGAAGGTGTTCGCGCTTTTGTTGAAAAACGCGACCCTGTTTTCAAAGGCAAATAGGTGCGTAATGACCCAGTGGAATTTTCCTAATATCCGTAAAATCAAAACCGTAGCCAGTCTGGGTGGTGGCCCGATTGGCGGTGGCTGGAGTGCGCATTTTCTCGCACAAGGCTATGACGTGCGAGCCTATCTATATTCAATGGATGAAGAAACCAGTTTCCGTGCAATTGTTGAAACTGCATGGGTTAGCTTGCAGGATCTTGGCCTAGCCAAAGGTGCATCTTTGGACCGCTTATTCATTTCCAGCAATCTGGAGGACGTTGTTCAGACCGCCGAGTTTATTCAAGAAAGTGGACCCGAGCGCCTGGATATCAAGCAGGCACTATACAAGCAACTTGGTGATATTGTTGCACCCCATATTATCATAGCATCCAGCACATCAGGATTGATGATGAGCGATATTCACGCCGAATGTGCAACGCCAAAACGTACACTTGTTGGCCATCCATTTAATCCACCATATTTATTGCCGCTTGTCGAGCTAGTTGGGGGTGATAGCACTTGCGCCGATGCCATCGAATGGGCGGATGCTTTTTACCGACATGCTGGCAAGGAACCCCTCATTCTTAAGAAGGAGATTCCGGGCTTTGTAGCAACCCGCCTGCAAGAAGCGTTATGGCGCGAAGCACTGCACATGGTTGCCAATGGCGAAGCAACCCCAGAAGATATTGATCGTGCATTAATGTATGGGCCTGCACCGCGGATGGTTGTCCAGGGTCAATGTATGGCATTCCATGTGGCCTGCGGTGAAGGTGGCATGGCTACCAATCTTGATCAATTTGGCCCAGCCTTGAAATTGCCTTGGACACGACTTGCGGCACCCGAACTTAATAAGGAATTGCGCGATGCCATGGTAGATGGCTGTAATGAACTAGCAGCCGGACGGCATTTTACCGAAATGGCAGCTGAACGAGATCGCCGGATTGTGGCCGTGCTGAAGGCAGTGCGCTAACGACCACCTAATATCTAATTGAATGTTCCTGAAAGGATGACCTAGATGAACTTTGAAACCATTTTAACCTGCGCAGTGACTGGTGCTGGTGATACCTTATCGAAGAACCCACATGTCCCCGTCACTCCAAAAGAAATTGCTGACGCAGCCATTGATGCCGCAAAAGCTGGTGCTGCGATTGCTCATCTGCATGTGCGCGACACGGAGAGCGGTAAGGGATCACGCGACATCAATCTGTTCCGCGAAGTTGTTGATCGTATTCGCTCAAGCAATACCGATGTGATCATCAATCTGACATCGGGCATGGGTGGTGACTGGGTTCCAAGCGATGCTGATCCGTCAATGCCCGGAGTCGGCACCGATATGATTGGACCCGAGGAAAGGTTGGCGCATGTCACCGATCTATTACCCGAAATATGCAGCCTTGATTGTGGCACAATGAATTTTGGTAATGGCAACGAGATCTATATTTCAACGCCCCCATATTTACGCCACATGGCGGCAACGGCACAAAAACTTGGCGTTAAACCTGAATTGGAAGTGTTTGAACTTGGCCATATCCGTTTTGCCAAGCAGATGATTGCTGAGGGCATTGTCGATGAACCACCCATGTTCCAGATTTGTTTGGGCATTCCGTGGGGTGCCGACCAATCGGTTGATACAATGAAAGTCATGAAAGATGAGTTGCCGGCGAATGCAAGTTGGGCTTCGTTTGGCATTTCGCGCATGCAGATGCCAATGGCCGCTGCCGCTGTCGCTATGGGCGGCAATGTGCGTGTTGGACTAGAAGACAATATCTATCTTGATCGCGGCGTACCTGCGACCAATGGCCAACTTGTAGAGCGGGCAGTTAAAATGATTGAATGTATGGGTTCTAAATTACTGACACCAGTTGAAGCCCGCGCCAAACTTGGTCTTCGCGGCGGTTGATGAAGGAGAGTTCTAGATGTCAAATATGTTATCGCATGAACAGACTATGTTACAGGACACTGTCCGCCGATTCATGGAAGAAGAAATGTTCCCGCATGAGGATCAGATTGACCGTGATGGCCATGTCCCAATCGAACTTGGCCGCCAGATCGAAGCACGATCCAAAGAGCTTGGCCTGTTTGCATCGAACCTGCCCGAAGAGGTTGGCGGCGGCGGCCTTGATTACACAAGTATGGGGTTGATTGAGCGTGAATTCGGTAAAACCAGTCACGCACTGCATTCATGGGTGGCACGACCAACGGAGATTCTTCTAGCGTCCGAGGGTGATCAGCGCGAAAATTATCTCATGCCATGCGTTTCAGGTGAAAAGCGTGAGCTTTTTGCCCTTAGCGAACCTGAAGCTGGCTCCGATATCATGTCAATGAAAAGCAACGCCCGTAGTGACGGCGATGACTGGATCCTGAACGGATCAAAACATTTTATTTCTGGGCCTGTGATGCCCGATTTCGCTATTGTTTTTGCCGCGACCGGTCATGATGAAACTGAACGCGGGTCACGTCAGCGTATCACTGCCTTTCTAGTAGATGTTGGGATGCCCGGTTTCGATATCGACATCGGTTATAATTGCGCCAGCTATCGTGGCTATCTGAATTTCCGCCTCGATTTCAATGACGTCCGTCTTAGCAAAGCTCACATCCTTGGTGAAGAGGGGCGCGGTCTTGAGCTGTCTGGCAAATGGCTAGGCATGGGACGTATCTGGGTAGGTGCAACATGTTGCGGTAAAGCCGAACGGCTATTCACTCTGGCCAGCCAATGGGCAGCCGAACGTAAACAATTTGGCCAGCCTATCGGCAAATTTCAGGGTACTGGATTCAAACTTGCTGACATGGCCGTCGAACTGCGCGCCGCTGACTTACTGGTCAACGATGCGATTGCCAAGGCCAATGATGGCGTAATGAGCGATGCTGATGCAGCCATGGTAAAATTATTCTGCTCTGAAATGCTGAACCATGTCGCTGATAGTACAATGCAGATTTATGGTGGCATGGGTCTGATGGAAGAATTACCGATTCACCGCCTGTGGCGCGATTCGCGACTGGAACGGATCTGGGATGGCACATCAGAAATCCAGCGACATATAATCACCCGCTCGATCCTGCGACCGCTTGGAGCATGACGCATAACCGGATAAAAAACCTGGAGCGACTTTTAAACCCGCGGCATGTGGCCATCATCGGTGGCCGTGATGCCGAAGTGGTAATTAAAGAATGTAGGCGCAGTGGTTATGATGGCCCCATATGGCCAGTGAATCCAAATCGGGAACAGATTGGTGGTTTACGATGTTTCAAGCATATACAGGATTTACCCGCGCCGCCTGATGCTGTTTTTTTAGCCGTGCCACGTAAGGCAGCAATCGAATGTATTGGTGATCTCCGGGATAGGGGTGCTGGTGGTGTGGTGTGCTATACGGCCGGTTTTGGTGAAACTGGTGACGCTGGTGCAAAGGCTGAAAAATCCCTGATTGAAGCCGCCGGTGATCTGGCATTGGTAGGGCCCAATTGCTATGGCGTCATAAACTATCATCGTGGCCTCGCCTTATGGCCCTTTGCACATGGTGGACATCATCCAGGATTTGGCGCCGCCATTGTCACCCAGAGCGGGATGTTTTCGTCCGACCTGACGATGAGTCAGCGGTCCCTCCCGCTTAGCTATATGGTCTCAGCTGGCAATCAGTCAGTGTTGCGATTGGAAGATTTTGTCAATGCTTTTATAGAGCAGGACCATGTTCGGGCTATCGGCTTGCACATTGAAGGCTTGCCCGATCCTGCAGGATTCGAGAAAGTGGCTTTACGGGCGCTGGCCTGTGATATTCCAATTGTTGCGCTGAAAACAGGAAGTTCGCAAATTGGCTCACAGTTAACCATCAGTCACACAGGCTCGATGTCCGGCACCGACAAGACCTATTCGGCTTTTTTTGACCGACTTGGTATTATCCGGGCTCATGATCCGTCACACTTTCTCGAAACTCTCAAATTCCTCTGCGTTGCTGGCAAACCAAGCGGTAGGCGTCTTGCCGGATTCACATGCTCTGGCGGCGGTGCAACAATGCTTGCCGACTATGCCGAACCACTTGGTCTGAGTTTTCCGCAACCATCCACTACTACAAAAACGGCATTGAGCGCACTACTTCCACATACAGCCACAGTCTCGAACCCGTTGGACTACACTACGCCAATCTGGGGAATTACCGAAAAGACCCATCCCGTCTTTGTGGCCACACTAGCCGACGGGTATGACGCTGCCGTAATCGTTCAGGACTATCCAGCAGCTGGTCTTGATGAAAGCAAACCTTACTACCAAAGTGATGCCGACAGTTTTATTAAAGCAACCTCGGCCGCTGGCATCCCGTCAGCTATCTGCAGTACCATTCACGAAAACCTTGATCTCGAAACACGCAATTATCTGATCACACATAATGTTGCCCCAATGCAGGGGATCAACGAATGTCTACATGCCGTTGCTGCAGCGACTAATTATCGCGAACGGCGTGATGAAATCATGCAGCATCCGGCTGTTGAGCTCTATCCCACCATGCCAGCCCCGCATAAAACATACATGCTGAACGAACTTGCAGGAAAGCAGAAACTAGCTAATAGTTGCGTTGATATTCCCGCACATGAGCATATTCACACTGGTGATAAGTTAGAAAAGACAGCACTTTCCTTTCCGCTGGCCTTGAAATTTCTAAGTCCAGACCTTGCCCACAAAACCGAAGCCGGTGCCGTTCAGCTTGGTATCGGGGACATCGAAAGCCTTCAAATCTCAGTTGCAAACATGCAGTCCCATATCGGGCATACCAACCCTTTCATTAAGCAGGACGGCTTTTTGATCGAGGAAATGGTCAGTGATGTAATTGCCGAATTGATGGTCAGCGTCCGACGCGATCCACAATTTGGTTTAGTTCTGATGCTATCTAGCGGTGGAATAATGGCTGAATTATTTGATGATGCAACCACCCTTATTCTGCCAGCAGGTCGGGTCAGCATGATGCGCGCATTGGCCTCCCTTCGGATTTCAAAGTTGATTGAAGGTTATCGTGGCAAGGGGTCTGTTGATAAGGACAAGCTACTGGACTGCCTCGAACAGATCGTATCAGTTATCGCCGACGATCCAGCCATAGTTGAAATTGAGATCAATCCGATAATGTTAACTGCCAACAAAATAGTCGCAGTTGATGCGGTTGTAACATGTCGAGAGATTTAGCTCATTACAAAGGGGTTAGCCATCGATTCGGTGGACATGTTCAGCCAGACAGTTTTTGGTCTGGTATAATCATAAATCGCTTGCATACCACTTTCACGCCCGTAGCCTGATTCCTTAAAGCCACCAAATTCGGCAATCGGCGAAACCACCCGATACGTGTTCACCCAAACAATGCCAGCCCGCAATGCATTGGCCATGCGCAATGAACGAGCACCGTCGGCAGTAAACACGCCGGCGGCCAGACCGTATTTGGTGTCATTGGCATAGGCCAGAACTTCTTCCTCTTCACGGAAACGAAGCACACTTAAAACAGGACCAAATAATTCAGTATCAACAATAGTCATATCCTGACGATGACATTCAATGATTGTCGGTTCGAAATAAAGTCCTGTAGTCGGATTGGTAGGGCGCTTGCCACCAACAAGTAAACGGCCTCCTTCGGCGACTGCCAATTTTACCTGTTCCTCGATATGGGTAATCTGCGCCATGGTTGCCAGCGGTCCCATCTGGGTGGCATCGTCCAATGGATCGCCAATCCTTATCTGATTGGCCTGTGCTACCAACTTTTCCAGAAATTCATTGGCGATGTCGTCATGCAGATACAATCGCGATCCAGCAACACAGCTTTGCCCGCTTGCGCCGAAAATTCCCGCAATCGATCCGTTAACTGCACTGTCGATATTGGCATCGTCAAAAACGATAAAAGGCGATTTGCCACCTAGTTCAAGGGATACTTGCGCAAAGTTCTCTGCGGCATTGCGTGCCACATGACGCGCCGCATTGGTACCACCGGTAAAGCTTATGCGCTGAACAAGTGGATGCGAGGTTAGAGCACGACCACAGGGGTCAGAATGTCCAGTCACAATATTGATAACCCCTGGAGGAAACCCAGCTGCCTCGACAATTTTTCCAAATTCAAGCATAGCAGCTGAAGCATATTCAGACGCCTTTAGTACCACCGTATTGCCAGCTGCCAGAGCTGGGCCAATCTTCACCGCAACCAAAAATAGCTGTGAATTCCATGGCACAATCGCTGCAACAACACCAAGAGGCTCACGCAATGTCAGAGTCATCATATCCGGCTTGTCGATGGGCAAAGTGGCACCTTGAACCTTGTCAGCACATCCGGCGTAGAATTGAAAGAATTCGGCAATATATTTTGCCTGCCACTTGGTTTCCTTCAGCATTTTGCCGGTATCGATAGTTTCGATACGCCCAAGATGCTCGGATTGATCGGCAAGCAGTTCAGCAAGACGGCGCAGATATTTACCCCGTGCAGTTGGCGTTAGACCAGCCCATTCACCATTGGTGAACGCGCGATGTGCAGCCTCTACCGCACTATTAATGTCATATTCTGTCGCCTCAGGAAGCTTGCACCACGGCATTTCTGTGGTTGGGTTAATACTGTCAAAGGTCCTGCCATCACTGGCATCAACCCATGCGCCATCAATAAACATCTTATAGGATACTAGGCCTGTCAAATTCACCTCCCCGCATTACATCTAGAAAAACCCCTTCAATAAAATACTAATCCCAAATTACTGGTCTGGACAAACATCAAAATGGGTATGCCGGATGGTCAAGAGTTAGACTTTAAAATTAGATAACGATGTCGGCGCATTATCAATGACTAAACTTTAAGCGCCTCAATTGTTTCCAGAAGCGTAGCATTAACCTTGCGGGGGCCTTTATCAAGACGGTTATTATGTCGCCGTACACCTGGTAGTCGAACTCCATCCATCGTGTTGAGCTTTTCAACAAATCCTTCGACATGTTCTGGCCAGTCAGGTCCTGCGATGATATCTGGCGACATGGCAAGGATCATTTCACCGCCACGAGCAGGCCCACCATCTCCATTATCATTTTCTTTGGCTTCAAAGCTGAATTGTTCGCCTGTCAGGCCAGCTGCCAGCAATTCGACCATCATTGAAATCGCTGATCCTTTATAGCCGCCAAACGGCAATAACACGCCCTTTGCAATTGCAGCCGGATCAGTCGTCGGGTTACCATCAGCGTCAAGCCCAGTTCCTATTGGCACCGAGCGGCCGTCGCGTGCGGCGATCTGAATATCACCCATCGCCATCGATGCCGTAGCCATATCATATACAATCGGCGTTGCCCCCGGACGCGGCCAAGCAAAGGAAATCGGATTTGTGCCAAACAAAGCGGTTGTTGATCCGGCGGGCGCCACCGCGGGCATATAGGCGGTACAGGCGATGCCAACCAATCCACGGTCAGCCAGATATTCGGTTTCAGGCCATAATGAAGCAAAATGGTGAACACCAATCAGTGATAGAGCACCGATGCCAACCTCTTTCGCAGCGTCAGCCAAAATCGGCAAACCGGCAGCCTGGGCTATGGGGGCAAAACAGCCATGTCCATCAACTTGAATAACCGCCGGTGTTATTTTATTGACTGTCGGTTTTGCCTTACCATTAACCTTTCCACTTCGAAGTGCTTTAACGTAACCCGGCACACGGAACAGACCATGTGAATGCGACCCGTCACGTTCGGCACGTGTCATGATATCCGCAAGCGCAGCAGCATTTGCGGCATCACAACCATTCTCTGTCATGACATCTTCAATGAGCTTATAAATCGCATCCAATTCAAGTAATAAAGTGCTCACTTGTAACGTGTCCCCGTTTCTTCACGGCGTGGACGAGCCATGGCCAGAATCGCATCTTGCATGGTTATTTTACCGATAACCTTGCCAGCACTATTAACAACTGCACCACTATCAGTTTTCAACTCACTCATCGTTGTCAACGCATCTTCAAGCAAAGCTGTCGACTGAAATTTGGGACCTGATACACGTCCTGCTTTTGTCATCAAGGTGGATACTTTGATAACTCGGCCACGATTTATATCCTTTATGAAATCGGCAATATAGTCATCAGCTGGCTCCATAATAATGTTCTGAGGGTCGCCATCCTGAATAACAGCTCCATCACGTAGAATTGATATTTGATCGCCAATCCTTAGAGCTTCATCTAGATCGTGTGTAATAAATACGATGGTTTTATGCAGTTCCTTCTGAAGATCAAGAAGAATACTTTGCATGTCGTTGCGAATAAGTGGATCAAGCGCTGAGAATGCTTCATCCATAAGCAATATCTCAGCATCAGTTGCTAAGGCCCGAGCCAACCCAACACGTTGTTGCATTCCACCCGAAAGCTGAGCAGGAAAATGTTTTTCAAAACCACCCAAACCAACACGTTCCAACCAACGCTGGCTTCGCTCCACTGCTTCTTTCTCTTCTACGCCCTGAACTGTTAAACCATAAGCAGCATTCTGGGCAACATTTCGGTGTGGTAGGAGAGCAAATTTTTGAAAAACCATTGATGCTTTAAAACGACGGAAATGCATCAAATCGTTTGATGACATTTGCATAACATCCTCACCATCAACGAGCACATGGCCATCAGTAGGTTCAATGAGGCGATTAATATGTCGAATCAAAGTTGATTTGCCTGAGCCTGATAGTCCCATTATGACGTGAATACGCTTTTCAGGAATATCAATGTTAATGTCTGACAAACCAAGAACATGCTGATGCTCGTCCAGCAGTTCTTGCTTAGACACACCTTGTCTGACAAGTGGCATAGCTTTATCAGGCCTTTTTCCAAAAACCTTATACAAATTTTTGATTTTGATTTTAATATCAGCCATGGTCATGTCCCCCTCGGTGCTGCTGCAACCGCTTTCCATATTTTTGTGAGACCCGGTCAAAAATAATGGCAAGACCTACGATTGCTAACCCATTCATAAAACCAAGGGCAAGGTATTGATTTTGAATTGCTTGCAAAACAGGTATGCCCAGTCCGCGTACGCCAATCATTGAAGCAATAACTACCATCGCCAAAGCCATCATAATGGTCTGATTAATACCAGCAAATATGTTTGGAAGCGCAAGAGGTATCTGGACTCCAAAAAGTTTTTGTCTGTCATTTGCGCCAAAAGCGTTTGCAGCCTCTAAAACATCTTTGTCAACTAGTCGAATTCCAAGATTCGTAAGTCGAACCATAGGAGGCATCGCGTAAACACACACCGCAATGAGCCCAGGCACTTTACCAATGCCTAGCAGCATCAACACTGGCAACAAATAAACAAAAATAGGTATGGTTTGCATAACATCTAGTATTGGAGTGATTACCGACTGAACTCTATCAGATTTCGCCATCCAAATCCCCAGGGGCATTCCTATGGCTACACATAAAAGTGTGGCGACTGAAATGAGGGCAATTGTCGACATTGTGTCTTCCCACATTCCAAAATATCCAATCAGTATAAAGCTGATCATAGATCCAACAGCTAGCTTCCAACTTCTCGAACCAAGGTAGGCAAGTCCACCCACAATGAGCAAAATAAAAGGCCACGGCGTGGCCACTAGTAATTTCTCAAGCCAAATCAAAAACCATAAAAGGGGATCAAAAAAACCTTCAATGGCTTCACCGTTAGCTCTGGAAAACTCACGAAAGGTACCATCAATAGACAGTTTAAAGTCCCTCAAGTCTCGGCGAGACATGTCCGGAAAATCAGTGAAAAATTCAAGCATTTTTTCCCCCAAATAAAATGAGCGCAGCCGAAAGTTTGGCTACGCTCACAAAATTAATAGCTTAGAGTGATTTTTTCACTTTTGCTGCAACGTCTGCTGACACCCACTTGGTCCAGATGTCCTGATGCTGGTCCAAGAACTCAAGCGCAGCGTCTGGGCCTGTAGCCTGATTTTCTTCCATATAAACCAGCATGCCGTTCATGATAGGCCCAGGGTAGATACGACTGCTGAAATATGTCATCACATCAGGCATTGACTTGATTTCAGGTGTAACAACCGTCTGAACAACAGATTCTGTCCAAGCAGATGGCTTTGGATCAGCACATTTTTCTGGCCCCAAAGCAATACAGCTGTTCCAGTGGTCATGCCCAACAAACGGAACGCCAAAATCCATCAGCTGCATCTCGTATTTGCCGACTGGTGCCGTTGGAGACCAGTAGTAACCCAACCAGTTTTGATCACGCTGAGCTGCTTTTGCCATTGAAGCATCTAGGCCAGCTTGTGACCCTGGATCAACCAGCACCCAACCTTTTTTCTCCATCTCAAATGCTTTAAACAGTTGTTGGTTAGACAGTTGGCAACCCCAACCTGCTGGGCAACCAATAAATGCTCCTTTTGAGGGATCTTCTTTGTCAGGGAATAAGTCTGGACGCTCCAAAATGTCCAAAACTGTTTTGAATTCTGGGTTACGCTTAAGTGTACCTGGCGTTACCCACCAACCCTCACCAAGTTCAGTGATTGGGCCTTTAATTGCTGAGTGCAACCTGCCCTCTGACATGGCTTTTTCAAGCTCAACAGAAACCGCATTTGTCCACAACTCTGCAGCAACATGGGGTTGGCCTTTTTCATTCATTGTCGCAAATGTGGCTGTTGTAGCGCCAGGGATTAGCTCAATTTTACAGCCAAAACCCTCTTCCAAAATGATTTTGTCAACATTAGCCATCAATGTAGCTGAGGGCCAATTCATATCTGACATTTGGAATTCACCGCAAGCTGCATTTGCCTGCCCATTCATACCAAACGCCACACCAGCAACTACAGCTGCTGAAATCAGTATTTTTTTCATCGGATTACTCTCCTTGAAATTAATTTGTTTTCTTTTAACCAACCATAAATGGGACATTCCCAAATACGACATTAACTATTCTTACAACCTTAAGAGGCGATAACCACCCCTAATAACCTAGAATCGACATTTTTTATTAAATTTGATAAGTTGCAACAAGAGTAAAGCTTTTCTCGACCAAAGGGAACACCTACCTCTTACACAATTATATATTAACCATACGCCCTTCATATTGTGAAAATTTATTTTAGAATGAGAAAAGGGACGAGAGTTTAATTGCGATATTCAGGTTCTTCCTCATCAAGAATGGCACGTATCGCCGTCAGATGTGCCTCTACGTCACCATCATAATTTTCCCATTGCGATGCCGTCTTTTCGGCCACATCGTCGGAAATATACGCTAATGGCAGGCCAGATGACAATGCGGTGATATATGTGCGACACCCGCGTTCGTAATGATAAGCAAGGTCAAATGCCAGTGATGGCGTCTCGGCCACCGTCATCAAACCATGGCTTCCCATCATCATAATGCGCCTGTTGCCAAGCAAGGTTGATAGTCGCTCTGCTTCATCATCAAGCCCCATACCGTCAAACCCCATATCGATTGCAACTCTGTCGTGATAACGGCATGTCGTCTGGTCAATTGCTGGCAAGGATGGATCTTTTAAAGCGCTAAGAGCCGTTGCATAATGCGTATGCAGATGCACGATACAACGTGCCTGCGGGTTATTGCGATGCATCGCGCCGTGGATTGCCCATGCTGTTGGATCAATATTGTCACCTTGTTCCTTGGCTGACTTGCCTGTGTCAAGTAACAGCAGATCGCTAGCTTTCATTTTCGAAAAATGCACACCATAGGGATTCATCAAGAATTGCTGGCCATCATCTGAGACAGCATAAGAAAAGTGATTAGCAATACCTTCATGCATGTTTTCACGCGCGGTCCAACGGAAAATCGCAGCTAGATCACAGCGCGCTTCATCAAGATCAACAGCTATTTTTGACATCAGCTTACCTCCCCGCCTGTTTCGCAATCTTTAACTGGCGTATGTTTCACATAGTGTCAGGGTGCCGTTAAAATCCGCATTTTGTCCAGCCCAATATTGATCTGTCAGGCATGCACCAGAATTGACATTTGATGCATAATCGGCAAAGGCTGATGTCAGAGAATTTGTTGACTCAAAATTTTGCTGCCAGAACACAGGGCACAACGCCATAAATACCAACAGAATGACATTTAAGAAGGTCACAGAGCTATGCAGAGATGCCAGTCCATAATCGCAGGTAGCCCCGTTGCCAGTGGCGAATCGCCAATCGAGAAACGATATCCGGCAACTGGTGAAATTATCGCCCATATAGAACCCGCCACAAATCAAATGCTGGATCAGGCGGTTGCCGCCGCAACAGCCGCGCAAAAATCATGGGCGCGAATCGACCGTGCCGAACGAGGGCGGATACTGCACAAGGCAGCCAATTTGATGCGTGAAGCTAATGATGAGCTCGCACGCCTTGAGGTAAAGGATGTTGGCAAGTTATTCAGCGAAGCGGTATCAGCCGATGTGCCAAGCGGCCCCGACGCGCTTGATTATTTCGCGTCCCTAACGGCAACCATGACAGGCGATCATTTTAGCTGGGAAGATGCCATCGGATATTCTGAGCGTATCCCGCTTGGGGTTTGCGCTGGTATTGGCGCATGGAACTATCCGGTACAGATTGCATGCTGGAAAGCCGCGCCAGCGCTGGCAACAGGAAATGCCTTTATCCTAAAACCGTCAGAAGAAACCCCCCTCAGCGGTCAACGCATCGCCGAACTGTTCCACGAAGCGGGACTGCCTGATGGCCTTTTTCAGGTTATCCATGGGGACTACCGGATTGGTCAGGCCATTTGTGAACATCCTGGCATTGCCAAGATTTCCCTCACAGGTGGTGTGGAAACAGGCAAGCTGATTATGGCACAAAGCGCATCATCCTTAAAAAAGGTCACCTTGGAGCTTGGTGGTAAGTCACCTCTTATCGTGTTTGATGATTGTGACTTTGATCTGGCAGTTCAAACCGCGCTTGATGCCAATTTCTATACCGCCGGCGAGGTTTGTTCGAATGGCACCCGCGTTTTCGTCCAAGACTCGATTGCTGATGACTTTGTCGCCGCAATGGTTGAAAAGGCCAGTGCCATGCGCGTTGGCGATCCAATGGCTACCGATGTCCAGATGGGTGCCCTGATTTCTGAAAAACATCTGGCGCGCGTTCTTGATTATGTTGAAATTGGGCGTAACGAGGGCGCCACCATTGCCACAGGAGGTAACCGCGTGCAACCGCAAGGGTTTGAAAACGGTTATTTCATGGAGCCAACAATTTTGACAAACTGCACAGACGATATGCGCGTTGTCCGTGAAGAAATATTTGGTCCGGTTATGTCAGTTCTCACCTTCAAAACTGAAGATGAAGCTATCACCCGTGCCAATGATACTAAATTTGGTCTTGGCGCTGGCCTTATGACAAAGGATCTGGCACGCGCGCATCGTGTTGCTGGCCAGCTTGAGTCAGGCAATGTCTGGGTGAACACTTTTAATATTTTGCCACCGGGACTGTCTTTTGGCGGCGCCAAGAATTCTGGTTTTGGGCGGGAAAACAGCATTTATGCCATTGAGGCCTATACCGAAGTAAGATCAACCTATATTCAACTATAAATCATGCAAATAGATTTGGCGGTTTAGTCGGCGCGTAATGTGAAGCCAACATCCCCTGTAACTTGGCTGACTGAGTTGCCGCATCAAATTCTGCGCGCAAACGGCGCTGGGCTTTTGCGACCATTGCTGGCACATCAGCCATTGATGCAAAGCGTCTTAGCGCAGTTACCAAGGAGTCGCTGTCATTTTCTAGTGCCAGAATGCCACTCACATTATCGTTGATAATTTCGGGAATGCCCGCATGATTCGAAGCAATCACAGGGCATCCAGCACGTATAGCTTCGAGTATCACCGTCGGCAGACCTTCACAGTCTCCATTCGGCGCTTGGTGACTTGGCACAACGACAGCACTACATGACCGCATCCGTAGCGCCAGTTGTTCGGGTGTCTGCCAACCCAGAAATGATATATTGGGAATCCCGATTGCCATCTCACGAAGATGGTCTGCATCTGGACCAGTGCCTGCAATATCAAGACCTTTTACAATACCGGTTTCACCACTTTGGTGAAGCGCACGCATCGCTGTCAGCAGAACATTGACGCCCTTTTTACCTACCAGCCGGCCAATGAACAATAACCGGCCCTCTCTTGGTGTCGGGGGTTGCATATCTGCGAGATCAATTCCGATATAATGGGTTACCAGCTTATGTTTGGGAAAGCCCTGTGCCTCCAGCCGTTTTGCCACAAAATCTGACACGCATAAAAATCCGTTAGCATATGCTTGAAGTGCCGCCAGCCGCCTTTGATATATAGTCGGCAAAAACCGTTTGCGCTCATGTGTAAATTTGGTTGCATCACCACCATGATAGGTCACATAAAGTGGAATATTTAACCGCTGTGCAACTGGCAAAGCCAACGCCCCCCCACGGCCAAAATGCGCATGAAGAACCTGCGGCCTGAGAGCCTCCAATGATTTATATGACAGTGAAAATCCAGTTTGCTTGAAAATCGACGCGCCTAACATTGTGCGCGCTGTCAGATGCTTTGCACCCTCCAACTCATCGGCACGCCAACCAATTTTATTTGCTAGATAGACAGGATTTAACCGATCAAAACTCATATAATGCGATTTAATAAACCCTTCAGAAGGTAACAAAAGCTTATCCCTGAAAACAAGGCAGGTTTTACCCCCAACATTTTTTTTTACATCAATTGGCATTATCGATCTCTGGCAAAGGCAAAGCAGTGGTATATTTTATTTCTTCCATCGCAAAGGATGAGCTGACATCGGTGAGTTCAACATTTGCAATCAATGTCCGGTAAAACCGATCGTAGGCCTTCATATCGGGCACCACAACCCTAAGCAGATAATCAACCTCGCCACTCATCCTGTAAAACTCCACAACTTCAGGCATGTCCGCAACCATATCAGCAAAATTTTTGAGCCAGTCAGCATTATGTTTGTCGGTGCGCACGGCCACAAAGACCGACATGCCAACACCCATTTTCTGTGGATCCAGCAAGGCAACACGTTTGCGGATCAGGCCAACTTCCTCCATGCGCTGTATTCGGCGCCAGCACGGTGTCACCGACAAGCCAACCTTGCGCGCAATATCGGCAACGGGCTGAGCAGCGTTTTCTTGAAGTTCGGCAAGAATTTTTCTGTCTGTTTTATCCATGATGAGAATTCCATTAGTTTTGAGCAAAATTGGCGCCAAGAACGTAACCAAAACGCAAAAAGATTGCTTTTTTCTAACACAAATCTACAAAACATGGAAAAAATATCTAAAAATATAGCAAAATGGGTTTTTGACTATTCAGTTCGTTTCATATTTACGCGCTTGCAATCATCAGACGCAGTCGGCAATATCTCGCTTCATGGCAGACACGCAATCAGACAACATCATTAAAACAGACCTATCTTGCATACCACAGCCTGCAATTGTGACCAGCAATCACTGGCATGATTATGCGCTTATTGATAGCGGTAATCAGCGCAAGTTAGAACGATTTGGGAAATACCGTTTTATTCGCCCTGAACCCCAAGCCATGTGGTCACCGCGGCTTGATGAAAGCGAATGGAAAGCCGATGGCACCTTTATCGCCAGCCATAGCGAGGCTGACAGTGGTGAAGGTGGTGGCTGGAAATTACAAAATGATCTCCCGTCAGAGTGGCTAGTTACCTATCAGAATTTGCGCTTTTTTGCGCGGCCAACGCCGTTTCGTCATCTTGGCTTTTTCCCGGAACAGGCCGCGCATTGGAACTGGTGTGCTGATGCCATCAAACAGCGTATTTCACGCCAGCCCGATACGCCGCCACGTATATTGAACCTGTTTGCCTATTCGGGTGTTGCAAGTTTGCATGCCGCCGCCGCCGGTGCAGATGTTACCCATCTTGACGCCAGTAAAAAAGCCGTGGCTCAAGCTTTTGAAAATCGCGACGCGTCGGACTTGCAAAATGCACCTATCCGCTTCATCACTGATGATGCGATGCGTTTTGTCGAACGTGAAATCAGACGGGGACGCCGCTATGATGGAATTATTATGGACCCCCCAAAATATGGCCGCGGCCCCAAAGGTGAATTCTGGCGCATTGAAGAAGATATGCCAGCTTTGCTAAAGGCATGCAGGAATTTGCTGTCCGACAACCCACTGTTCATGGTGCTGACTATTTATGCTATTCGCGCATCATCACTGGTCGCACATTATGCTATGGCTGAGGCCGTAAACGGCCTTGGCGGGACTATTACTTCAGGCGAACTGGCAGTGCAGGAAGAGACCCTCAAAGGGCAGCTTGCACCACGGGTGGTCTCGCAGGCGAATTTTGCGCGCTGGCGCGCTAGCTGATAGATGGCTTAGCGTTTGTGGCGCAACGCCTCATATAATGTAATGCCTGTTGCCACTGCCAGATTCAACGAGTCCGATCGACCCAGCATGGGCAGACGTATCAACTGCGTGCAAGCTTGCATCAACGTCGGCGGCAAACCTGCTTGCTCATTGCCCATTAAAATCATTAAAGCGCCTCTATAATCAGCTTCACGATAATCGATCGATGCTGGCAAAGCAGTGCCAATAATCTGCCCTTGATTGCCTATCCAGCGCTGGGTGAATTCAAGAAAATCTGATTGATTACATTGCGCAATCTCAACATTAAATATTGCCCCCATGGATGCGCGAACCGCTTCAACCGAATAGGGGTCTGTGCAGTCGTCGATCAGAATGATGCCTTTGGCACCTACCGCATCTGCACTGCGCATGATCGTTCCCAGATTGCCTGGATCACGAACCCGATCAAGGGCAATCCATGGCCGCGACAGATCAGGGTAAATACTATCTAAATCAACCCATTTCTGGCGAAAAGCTCCAAGAAGCATTTGTGGATTATCTTTCCGGCTGATTCGTTGCAAAAGCTTTTCCGACATCGGTAAAGCCCGCCCATCTTCATGATCAAGTGCATCCAGCAAACTGCGCACATGCGGCTCGTTTTCTCGGCCTCCCAGAAATGCCAGCCTGTGCATTTCCCAGCCAAGTGCCACAGCTTCATTGCATATGCGCGTTCCTTCAGCCAAAAACCAGCCTGACTGCCGCCGATATTTGCGTTCATGCAAGGCGCGCAGAAATTTTACTTCGGCATTAGCGGTGCTGGTAATCGATTCCGGTATATGGATAGAATGTGTCGATTTCATGTGTTGCTATGTAGCAAAATTATGATGCCGATACCATAGCCACTAAAGATTGAAAAATGTGCAGTCAAAGCAATATCACCCAGAAAAAGTCGATCTGACTTCTTAACTGCTAATTTTTACGTCAAAAATAGCCTTTATTTATACTTTTTTATTTGGTTTACGGTAAATACCCCATAGGGTGATGTTCATATAAGGGCTAAGTCCCGCCGCTTTGAAGGATACCATTGATGAGCGAACAAACCATAAGAACTCTTTTGCGAAATGACGATCAGAGCGCAGCGCAAAAGATTGGCTTTTTACTTTTAAATGACTTTTCAATGCTTGCTTTTTCAGCTGCAATTGAGCCTTTACGCCAAGCCAACCGCCAAAGCAACAAAGAGCTTTTCGACTGGGTTATCGCTAGTGTTGATGGAAATCCCAGCAAAGCTAGTAATGGTGTCATCATTTCATGTGATGGCGCGTCTGATATTCTGCAAAACTGCCGCATGGTATTCGTTTGTGCTGGTGTTAATGTGCGCGCCAACACTGACAAATCGGTACTGAATATGGTCCGCCGCCTTGACCGAAATGGCGCCGTAATTGGGGCCATTTGCACAGGCACCTATGTCATGGCCGCAGCAGGTTTGCTTGAGGGGCGACGCTGTACTATTCACTGGGAAAATATTGACGGTCTGGCCGAAGAGTTTCCCGAACTGGAAATTACCAATGACCTGTTCGAGGTTGATGGCACCAGAGTCACATGTTCGGGGGGAACAGCAGCCCTTGATATGATGCTTAATTTGATCACGCAAACGCATGGTTCGCAACTTGCTGCCGAAGTATCAGACCAATTCATACATGACCGGATACGCGAACCAACCGACCACCAGCGTATGGAGTTACGCTCACGAATTGGCGTCAGTCATCCAAAATTACTGGCCGTAGTCAAAACGATGGAAGACAATCTCGAAGAACCACTGGCACAAACATCAATTGCACGCATCACAAACCTGTCAACACGCCAACTTGAGCGTTTATTCAGAAAATACCTGAACACCACGCCAACGCGTTATTATCTGAATTTGCGGCTGGCGCGCGCCCGACATCTGTTACGCCAAACATCAATGTCGATTCTGTCAGTTGCGCTTGCCTGTGGGTTTGTTTCAGCGTCGCATTTTTCAAAATGCTACCGCGAATGCTATGGGCGAACACCACGTGCCGAACGCGCCCCAAACTAGGCATCATCCAAACCATAAAATCTCAATCACTAGGATGATGTTTAGCCTGCAGCCGCTTTAATCGCGCCTAACATGCTGGCAAGCCCGTTTTTACGCGTTGCCGATAGATGTGAATCAAGCCCTATCTCGGTTAGAAAATCGGCCTCTGTATCACGTATTTCACTAGCCTCACGACCAGAGTAAACCCGAAGCAAAAGTGCCACCAACCCCTGCACAATAGCGGCATCCGATTCAGCCATAAAAACAATCCTGTTATCTGCCTGCCGTTCGGTAGCAAAATAGACAACTGACTGACAGCCCCGAAGCCGGTGATCGTCATCTCGATATTGCGCTGGAAAATCCCCTAATTTACGACCTTGATCGATCAGTAATTGATAGCGATCCTCCCAATCATCAAAGAATGAGAACTCTTCGACGATGGCTTGGGCTTCTTGCTTGGCTGTATTGACCGACATAACACGTTTCCATTTAATTTAGGCTTGCTATTACCTAACCGATATTGCGTCGCCGTGCCAGCAGATCAAGTAGGCGCGATGCCGCATCAATAGATTTTGTACCTGGCAGAAACACCGCCGCCACGCCAGCCTTGCGCAAGGCTGGAATATCACCGGGCGGAATCACGCCACCAACCACCAATTCGATATGTTGACCATCACCTTTATCAAGACGCTGTCGCAAAGCTGGCACATGGCTTAGATGGCTTGCCGCCAATGTTGAAATGCCAACGGCATCAACACCCACCTCAATTGCCATCTCATAGACTTCATCCGGACTTTGGAAAAGGGGGCCGATAGTGACATCAAACCCAATATCAGAAAAAGCCGATGCAATAACTTTCTGTCCGCGATCATGTCCATCCTGACCAAGCTTGGCGACCAAAATACGCGGTGGACGTCCAGTTGCTGTAACAAAGGCCTCAACCCGCTCGGATAATATTGTCAGATCCTCAGCCCCTTTCATCTGTTGATGCCAAACCCCTTTTACCGCTTTTATGTCAGCTTTATGACGACCAAATTCTGATGCCAGTGCTGATGACATTTCACCAACTGTTGCTCGGCATCGCGCCGCTTCAATGGCAAAGGGCATCAGATTATCGGATCCCGCTGCAGCATTTTTCAGCGCCGCTAATGATGCCTCAACTTTGGTTTCGTCACGTGTGCTTTTAAGCCTTTTCAACTGGGAAATCTGCTGGGCACGAACTACCGCATTGTCGATACGGCGCACTTGCACCTCTTCGTCAATTATATCTGGATCTCCATTGCCATCGGAAAACTGATATTTATTGACGCCAACAATCGTTTGCGCACCCGAATCTATCTTGGCTTGGGTAATCGTTGCCACCTCTTCAATGCGTAATTTTGGCAACCCGTCCTCAATCGCTTTGGCCATCCCACCCATGGCTTCAATCTCATCCATATGGCGGCGACATTTATCCGCCAGATCGCGTGTGAGGCTTTCAATTAGATAAGAGCCACCAAACGGGTCTATAACATGCGCCATATTTGCTTCATGTTGCAGGTGTAGCTGCGTGTTACGGGCGATTCTGGCTGCATAATCAGTCGGTAATCCCAGCGCCTCATCCAACGAATTGGTATGCAACGACTGTGTTTGTCCAGCCACAGCCGCCGCCGCCTCGATACAGGTACGCGGCACATTATTGAAAACATCCTGCGCGGCAAGCGACCACCCCGAAGTCTGGCAATGTGTCCGCAGCATCAAGGATTTAGGGTCTTTTGGCGCAAAATTCCGCTGCATGATTTCGGCCCACAACAGCCGCGCTGCCCGCAATTTGGCGATTTCCATATAAAAATTCATGCCGGTGGCAAAGAAAAAGGACAGACGCGGCACAAAAGCATCAACGTCAAGACCAGCCGCCACGCCCGCTCGCACATATTCCAACCCGTCAGCCAACGTATAGGCAAGCTCCAGATCAGCCGAGGCACCAGCTTCCTGCATATGGTATCCTGATACAGAAATGAAATTAAATTTAGGCATATGGTCAGCGCAATAGGCAAAAATATCAGAAATGATCCGCATTGATGGGGTAGGCGGGTAAATATAGGTATTACGCACCATAAATTCTTTCAGCACGTCATTCTGTATCGTGCCTGCCAGCGCTTCTGGCGAAACACCCTGTTCTTCTGCCGCAACGACAAACAAAGCCAGAATAGGCAAAACAGCACCATTCATCGTCATCGACACACTCATCCGGTCAAGCGGAATGTCGCGGAATAATAGATTCATATCCAGAATCGAATCGATCGCGACGCCTGCCATGCCTACATCGTCAGCGACAAGCGGATTGTCCGAATCATATCCGCGATGCGTTGGCAGATCGAACGCGACCGACAGCCCCATCTGGCCAGCCGCCAAATTCCGTCGATAAAAGGCGTTAGACTCCTCGGCTGTTGAAAACCCAGCATATTGGCGAATAGTCCAAGGCCGGATCGCATACATGGTTGGATAAACGCCGCGCAAATAGGGGGCAATACCTGGCTGTTGCCCCACTATTTCGGTCATTGGCGCATCCTGCGGCATCGCCATTGACTGAATGTTGATCGCTTCGACTGTGTTATATTGTCCGCGATAGTCAGACGTGGCACCGCCTAAGGATACAGCATCAGCAAGGCTTATTTTGGTAAAATCAGGAAAATCACGCATTAATCAGCCTTCCCTAACAAAATATCAAGCGCACCAATAAGCGATCTGGAACCAGTAATATCCGCCGCCGCAACATATGTAATTTCTGGTATATGATCGGAAATGGCCGCGCGCAGACCAGTAATGTCATCAAGCGAGCTATTGATATAAATTACCACATGGGGTTTAGCCGCGCGCAGATCGCGCTCGGTATCGTCGCCATAAACAAGCGTTATGACTGACAAACCACCTATTGCACATAACTGGTCAGTTTGTTTCTTGAGTAGCTGTAATGGCTTCTCCATATCACTAGCTGGCAAAAGACAAATGATACGCGGCTGCATCACTTCAGCCTTACGGCGAAATTCTTCGATGATTCGGGCGGGGCGAGCGATTATGATCTCATTAGCGCCCCATCCATCGCTGGCTATATTACCTATTGGTGTCATGTCAGGTTGCACAGTTACGCCCAACATCTTGGCCTTGTTCATAATGAGTGCCTTTTCGGCTTTTGTCTTGCCATCATTGGCAAAATTGGCAAACACATCATCTTTATAGCATGCCAATGCACCGCCCTGACGTTCCAACGTCTGAAATACCGACCATGCCGCTTTTGCCAGATCATCAGTGCGCGCTTCGATAAACCCGGAACCACCCGTTGGATCGATAGCCCGCGCGATACCTGACTCTTCGATCATCAATAGTTGTGTCATCCGTGCAAGACGACGACCACGGGCACTTTCACCAGTCAGAATATCATGTGCAAAACCCGACAATGCATCTGCATTCCCCAACGCACCTCCAAGCAAAGCCGTTGTCGAACGAAGCATATTCACATCTTGATCTAGCAGGCTGAACATACGTAATGATGGCGCCGCATGTAAGCGCAAACGGAAGTTATTGGGATCAAGGCCCAGCCCAGCCATTATACCTGCCCAGCCATGTCGAATTGCACGGCATTTGGCAAGACCTGCATATAGATCAGCTGGCAAGGCGATCGTAACTTCAATATGCGAGGCAATTGTTGCTGGTGCAATATTCGCAGCCATGGCATGACGTAAAATATCGGCAACTGACGACAGGATGATCGCCAGCTCATTAACCGCACTGACACCTTTATTATGCCAATGCCAGCCATTTACCGAAAAAATGGATGTTGGGGTATGCCGCATGGCACGCGTGGCAAGCGTAAAACCAGCCTCCATGATGACATCCGGATCAGCATTACCCTCTGCTACAAACGGGTCAAATCCCGCATGCAGATTGGCCTTGCTAAGGTCACCATTTATATGATCGATAAATTTTTCAACAAGTCGGTATGTATTGACGCCATTGTCAAAATGCACCCCTACCGCAGGCAGAATTACACCATCAAACAAACCATCAAAGTCAATTTCGTCATCCATATCAACGTGAAGCCAGAGCGACGTCGCACCTTGTTGGACGTCATCAAGCAAAAACCGGTTCATGGCTTTAACATCACCTAAGATATGCAGAGGCTGGCGTACATCCCATCCATGCGCCGTCCGCCGCGCAGGATCATGCGACAGACGGCGCACGCTTGTTGCCATATCGCCAGCAAGCTCAGCTGTACCGCCATCATAGAGTGCGTTGATAATCAGGCCATCTTCGTCGAAGCGCTGCAAGCTATCCAGCGTTCCGCCTCGAAGCATTTTTTCAACCGCGGCAATCCAGTTATCATGTGATGCCGGGGGAAAACGATTATCAATTGATGACATGATATGCCTTTGTCTCATATAGTTCGTGCAAAGCTAACAGCCACGATTGGCCAAATCAAGGATACCCATGACTTCGAGCCGTCATACCCCAAACAGTAATCTACGACGCCCCCCAATAGGGGATAACGCGAACATAGACCGCTGGATCATGGGTTTGCTCATTCTTATCACAGTAATCCGTAGCCTAGCGATCTTTGCCAGTCCGTTAGAACTTGGTGTTGATGAAGCGCAATATTGGGCGTGGAGCCAGACCCCGGATTTTGGTTACTTCACCAAACCCCCGCTTATTGCATGGGTCATAGGCGTGTCCCATGCCTTGTTTGGGCATGAAGTATGGGCGGTGCGTTTGCCAGCTCCCTGGCTTCATGTTTTGACCGCGGTCGTTTTATGGCGGGCGGCAAGCTGGATAGCTGGACCTGCTGCTGGACGATGGGCAGCCATTTTATGGATTGCCTTACCAATCATTTCGGTTGGCAGTTTTGTCATTTCGACCGATACACCGCTGTTACTTGCACTGAGCACAGCTTTGATGTTGATGATTGGTGTTCTGCAAAATCGGCTTGATCCGGTTCGTGGCATGTTCATCTGTGGGTTGGCTGTCGGTATTGGATTTCTGGCAAAATATGCAGCTTTGTATTTTCTGGCTGGTATCGTCTTATGGGCAACATGGGATCGATTTATAACAGCGCACAACGTCATCACTGTTCGGCATCTATTGCTATTTGGTCTTGGTATGATGATTGCCGCTAGCCCAAACATAATATGGAATCTGACCAATGATTTCACCACAGTGCGGCATCTTGGTGATAATGCCAATATTGCCAAACAAAGCTTCGACTTTGCCAAGACTGGCCGTTTTCTGCTTGGTCAGCTTGGGGTTGTTGGCCCTGTCACTTTCATTTTGATGTTGGGCATTCTTCGCCCGCCTTTTCATTCCAGCCTTAAAAGGCTTATGATCTGTCTTAGCTTGCCAATACTAGCGTTGATGACAATTCAAGCCTTTATCAGCGATGCCAACGCAAATTGGACTGTTGCCAGCTATCCGGCACTGATAGTCTGGCTGGCCTGCTGGATAGCCCAAACAAATCGCTGGCGCTGGGGGCTTTTGGCAAGCGGTATCAACGGTGCCATTGCGATTGTTATTATAAGTACCAGCATGTCTGGTAGCCTTGGTATTTTTACGCCCGCATCCGATCCCTTGCGCCGACTTCGTGGTTGGGAAGCGCTTGCCACCGATTTAAAAGCAGCATTAGACAGACATGATGCCCGTCTCATTGTCGCTGATCGACGTGCCACAGCCGCGCTGATGGGATGGCATTTCTACAATACTGATGTGACTATTGCCCTATATGACAGTGACGGTATTCCCGGCAATCATTATGAACGCAACCATGCTTTTGGTCCAATAAAGACAGCCAGCCGTAATCTTATTGCTGTTGATGGGCAGTCGCATGCACCTGCTTTACCACAGGTTGTTTGGCGCGCTAATGCGGCAATCTCGGAACATGTTATTTCTGCCAACCGCACCCGTAAGCTATTTTTATATGCAGGCACCCAGACGCCAAAATAACAAACTTAAAACGGGTTTTTGGTTTTCGTGATCCGCTCAAAAACCGCCAGTGTTTCGGGGCTGACATGATGCTCAACACCCTCAGCATCCTCTTCAGCAATATCAGCAGACACACCAATGGTAATAAGAAAATCACGCACGATGCGATGCCGATCCTTGCTACGCTTGGCCAAATTCTTGCCAGCTTCAGTCAGAAATATAGATCGATAAGGCTTGCTTTCAACAAGCTCGGCGCGTTGCAAACGCTGAATGATTGAATTCACAGTCGGGCTAGTGACACCAAAACGCGCGGCCAGATCAACTGTTCGTGCTTCACCAGTTTCCTTGATAAGCTCGGCAATCATTTCGACATAATCTTCGGCAACCTCACTTTGGTGCGCACGACGGATACGGTCAAATTTTGCAGCACTTGTCGCTACCTCGTTGTTGGCATCTTTATTTGTCATGGGTAACCACATCCTCCATGGCCGAAAATTAAAGCATTCCTCATAATTTAGCCACACCAAAATTTGTTGTAGCCTTTTATAATACACAAGATCGTAGATTGTTCAGCCAACGAGCTTGCGCCCGTTTCTCGGCTTATATAGGATGGCGACAGGTATAAACATATGCCTTCATATTGTCACTGACCTGCTATCAACCCATCGATGAAAGACTGTTATGGATAAGGCCACCCAAACCAAACTTGAAGCGGCAGCATTTCGCCGCCTTGTTGCCCATTTACAAGACCGAACCGATGTCCAGAATATCGATATGATGAATCTGACGGGCTTCTGCCGAAACTGTATGTCGCGCTGGTATCGCGAAGCAGCCGAAGCAGACGGAATAGCACTAAGTGATCCAGATGCCCGAAAAGCGATTTACGGAATGGATTATGCCGCTTGGAAAGCTGCTTACCAGACTGAAGCCAGCCCAGACCAACTGGCAAAAATGAAACAATCCCACGACCATGAAAAGAAGGACTGATCCATGTCAGCAGAACTATGTCTGTAATTGCAGGTGCCGGTGCAGGTGCCGAACAACTTACCCAATATATTGAGCGTATTGAACGTCTTGAAGAAGAAAAACGTGCGCTTATGGCTGACATCAAGGATGTTTATGCTGAATCCAAAGCCACTGGTTTTGAGCCAAAAATCATGCGACAGATCGTACGTATGCGGGCAATGGACCGTGACCTGCTTAGTGAACAAGATGCGCTTCTCGACACTTATCGTGACGCGCTAGGTTTACGCTAGCACAATAGGTAGTTTCTAAGATGGATAATTTTGGCGATCGCCTTGCCGAGGCTAACCGACAAACCCAAACACCGCTTTGCATGGGCATTGACCCGCATGTGTCGATGATACCTAAGCTGTTCGGCAATGCTGCCGCGGAAGCCGGAAGCGACGAGGCTTTGTCTGCCATAGCCAATTTCTGTGACGCTTGTGTCAAGATTGCAACGGGACGTGTGCCAGCTATCAAGCCCCAAGCAGCCTTTTTTGAAATGCAGGGACCAAAAGGTATGCAAATTTTGCAAGACCTTGGCCGAACAGCAATTGATGCTGGTCTGCTTGTGATTATGGATGCAAAGCGCGGTGATATTGGCAGCACATCAAGCGCATATGCGGCAGCATGGATGGGTCACGACGCTTTGTTTCCCTCAGATGCCTTGACCATAAATCCATGGCTTGGCATTGATACGCTAGAACCTTTCATCTCCAAAGCTGACACTACAAATAGCGGCTTATTCATTCTAAATCGGACAAGCAACCCCGGGGCAGGCGACCTACAGGATCGCTTGGTTGATGATAAGCCTCTTTATATGCATCTTGCCAAAATGCTAGCGCCAATTGCAGAAGCACGCGTTGGCACGTCCGGCTGGTCGGCAATTGGCATTGTTGCAGGGGCAACCTGGCCTGCCGAGGCAAATGCACTAAGATCAACTTTACCGAATAGTCCTTTTCTTGTGCCTGGCTTTGGTGCTCAGGGCGCTGGCCCTGAAAAGGCGCTGGCAGGTCTGCACCGTGACCTCGATCACTGGCAAGGCGGCTTGATTAATAGTACACGTGGCTTGATATTCCCCGAATCGGCACAAGACGTTTCATCTATTGACGCATGGAACTCCGCTATTTTGGCCAAAATCGATACGGATAAACTTGTCCTGAACAGCGTTTAATCCCTAAAAGAAACGTTTTCTTTACTTCGCTCACGCAAACGTGAACCAAACACCCCAAAAACATCAATTATGATGCTTGAATAAAGCCATTAAAAAGCCACAAAATATGGATGTTGTTTTATGTGGTCATAGAGCAGATTAATGTTCAAGATTGTGGGTGAAACCTATGGCAAAAGATACGAAGAAGACAAAGTCGTCCAAAAGTGACAGCACCAAAAACGGTGAAGCATTAGCACCTAGCGCACCAACTCGTGAAATTAAAGAGGGTGAACTGGTTTGGTACAATGAGCGCAAAGGCTATGGCTTCGTCAAAATTGATGACACTGAAATTTTCCTTCATAGATCGACACTTGATCGATTTGGCCTTATCCGGCTTTTGACTGGTGATCGGGTTAGTGTTTCCCTGACAGAAAACGAACATGGAAAAGTTATTCAAGATTTACTAACTGTTGAACGTCCTGTAAGTCCGGCACCGCCGATGGCTTCAGCACCTGCAGATGATGAAGTCCGGGCAGTGGTTAAGTTTTTTAATGATGTTCGTGGCTATGGATTTGTCACGGCTGAAAATATTGATGATGATGTTTTTGTCCATTCCCGTGTACTTAGCGATTGCGGCTTCCACTCGCTTCTTCAAGGACAGAAGCTACTTGTGAAGGTTGATGATTCTGGTCGCGGCCCCCAAGTTCAGGCTGTCAGGTTGCTCAACGAATAAAACTCTGTTACTTCGGCAAACAGTCAGCCATGCTGGCTTTTCACTGCCGGAGATGCATGATGCCCCAACATTCCAAGCTTAGTCCATGGATTGTCATCATGCTTGCTGGTTCAGCAATGGTCACAGTGACACTTGGAATCCGTCAAGTCTTTGGTCTTTTTGTCATTCCTGTTTCGACCGAACTTGGTGGCGGTTTACAATTTTTCTCACTTACCATTGCCTTTCAAAATCTTGTTTGGGGCATTTCCTCACCATTTTTTGGCGCTATTGCCGATAGATACGGAGCGTGGCGGGTTGCTGCATGTGGCGCGTTACTCTATGCGGCTGGTCTATTATTAATGGCATTATATGTAACCGATGCTGGCGTGTTCATTGGACAGGTTTTTATCGGCTTGGGCCTTGGCAGCGCTGGCATCTCGATTGCGGTAGGCGCTGTTGCGCGCGCCGCACCACCCGAAAAACGATCGTTGGCGCTTGGCCTTGTCACCAGTTTTGGTTCCTTTGGTCAGTTTGCACTCGTTCCCTTTACACAAGAACTAATGTCGAACTATGGATGGCAAACCGCACTCATCGTTTTGTCCGTTATCATGGCATCAATGGTTGCCGTGTCGCTTGGATTGCGTGCTGACAACCAATCAGGCGAAGCCAAACCAAGCGTTACTGACATTGCACATCTGACCGCTAGCAGCGCATTACGAAGTGCGGCTTCAAGCCGCGATTATATCTTGCTGACTATCGGCTTTTTTGTATGTGGCCTTCATCTGGTTTTCATCACCACACATTTACCCACCTACCTTGCTGATGCAGGCATCAGCCTTGACGTTGCTGGCTGGGCGCTAGCGCTGATCGGCTTGTTCAACATTGTGGGTGCCTTTATTTGCGGCTGGCTTGGTGGGGTCACGTCAAAGAAAAACGTACTGGCAACTATCTATCTATTGCGTGGCATTGCCATAGCTCTGTTTATCCTAACCCCAATCACTTCGTTTTCAGTTCTGGCCTTCGGTGCGGCTATGGGGCTTTTATGGCTTGGCACAATTCCGCTTACCAGTGGTCTGATCGTGGTTTTCTTTGGTCCTAAATATCTCAGTATGCTTTATGGTGTAGTGTTTTTCTCGCATCAAATTGGATCTTTTGTTGGCGCCTGGCTTGGCGGCATCTGGTACGATGTCTTTGGCAATTATGAAGCCATGTGGTGGCTCAATGTCGGCTTTGGTGTATTTGCCTTTATTATAAACTTGCTTATCCGCGAACCCAGATCAAGTGCGCCTGCTTTTAGCCACTAGCTAGCTTTGCTCGCCAAGCCATCGCTCAGCATCCAGCGCGGCCATGCATCCCATGCCTGCCGCGGTCACAGCTTGACGGTAGATTTTATCGACACAGTCACCAGCGGCAAAAATACCCTCAACAGATGTCCGCGTACCACCCTTTTCCGCAATGATATAACCTTCATCATCAAGTTCAACCACCCCTTTAAAGGCAGCTGTTGCCGGATCATGTCCGATAGCAACAAACATGCCGTGAACAGCAATATTTTTATCTGCCTCGCCAATTGTTGACCCCAGACGAACACCTGTTACACCGCCATCATCTCCTAAAACTTCGGCAATCTCGCGGTTCCATTCAACAGTGATATTTTCCTTTTTCAACAACCGGTCTTGCATGATCTGTTCTGCGCGCAAACTATCGCGACGATGCACCAAGGTCACCTTGTTGCAGATATTTGCCAGATACAAAGCTTCCTCAACAGCTGTATTGCCGCCTCCAACCACCGCCACATCACGGTCTTTGTAAAAGAAACCATCACATGTGGCACAGGCCGACACACCGCGACCGTTAAAGGTTTGTTCGGACTCAATGCCCAGCCAGCGTGCTTGTGCACCAGTTGCCAAAATTACCACATCAGCCGTCATTGATGCGCCTGAATCCAGATTGATGCGAAACGGACGTGCGCTTGCGTCAACCGCCGTGACAAGATCATAGATCACGCGCGCACCAACATTCTCAGCCTGCGCTTGCATCTCGGTCATCAACCATGGTCCCTGAATAACATCGGCAAAGCCCGGATAGTTCTCTACGTCAGTCGTAATCGTCATCTGCCCACCAGGCTGTAATCCAGCTATGATAACTGGTGAAAGATTAGCGCGCGCTGTATAGATTGCGGCACTAAGGCCTGCCGCGCCCGCGCCGATAATGACAACATGTTCATGGGTAGATGATGATACAGACATAGAACTTCTCTTTTCGACTGAAAATAAGAGTGATGATGAGCCCTGACGGGGTGTTATTTTCGGTTTTACATGCTAGCCTTGCTCAATGAATTATCCAAGATCAATTCGTCATTCTTATGGTGTTCTGGCACTGTTTTTTGTCCTTGTTATGACGGTAACAGGTTCAGCCAGCTTGCAAGCGCAATCAACCTCATCATCATTTGCCATTAATGGGGCAGATGTCATTTCGGGCTATCCGCTTGAGGGGCATCTAATCATTGCGCGGACAGCACCAGATTACAAAGTCACATTGGATGGCGCAGACGTTTCAGTCACCGATGATGGATTATTTGTCATTGGCTTTCACCGTGATTCTGATGATGACGTTGCCCTGAAAATTACCGACAAAAACGGTGTGGTTTTAACCACCATTCTTTCACCTGCTCAGCGTGACTATAATATCCAGCGCATTGACGGGCTAAAGCAATCGATGGTGACACCACCCAAAGCAGTTCTTGACCGGATCAAGGCTGATTCCAAAAAGGTGCGCGAGGCCCGCATCATGCCAGCACCGCTAGGGGATTTCTGGCGCGGGCTTGACTGGCCAGTGCTGGGGCGCATTTCTGGCGTATTTGGAAGTCAGCGCATTTTAAATGGGAAACCACGCGCCCCACATTATGGAATTGATATCGCCGCACCTGCTGGCACGCCCATTCATGCTCCTGCAAGCGGCACCATTACACTTGCATATGATTTATATTATTCTGGCCTGACGGTGATTTTGAATCATGGTCTAGGTGTTAATTCTACCTTTTTGCATCTACAAAATATGGCTGTGACGGTTGGTGACCAAATCGAACGTGGAGACCTTATCGGCACGCTTGGCTCTACTGGGCGCTCAACAGGTCCACATCTTGATTGGCGCCTTGACTGGCAGGGGCGACGGATTGATGCGCAACTAATAGCAGGCCCCATGCCAGCCATACCTAAGACATAGGATCAATGATGCGATCAAAGCCTGTCATTTTCATTTTTGGTCTTGGCTATGTTGGACGTCGGCTTGGGCATGTACTGGCAGATAGAGGGTGGCATATAAGGGGTACCACCCGTGATCCAGCCAAACTTTCAGGAGAAGCTGATGCTGGTTGGGATATCTTGCCTTTCAGCACTGATAACCCACTTGCCAATCCAATAGCGGCACTAAAAGATGTTGATGCCGTTCTGACAACTATTACCGCAATTGGCGGCACTGATCCCGTGCTGGATGCACATGGCGATGTGTTGTCACATCACAAGGGCTGGAGCGGTTATGTTTCCGCCACCTCGGTCTATCCTGATCAACCAGACGGTTTTTGCTTTGAAGACACACCAACCGCCCCCGCCACCGAACGCGGCAAGGCGCGCGTGATCGCCGAGCGACGCTGGCAGGATATGCTAAACACCGAACTATTTCGCGTTGCTGGAATTTATGGCCCCGGACGCAGCCCATTTGACGGACTACGTAATGGGACTGCCCGCATTATCACCCGTGAGGGTCAGCTATTTAACCGTATCCATCTAGACGATATTTGCCGAATCATTGTGGCCGCAGTCGAACAACCACGTCCCCGCCGCATTATTAATCTTGCTGACGAAAGACCCGCCCCACAAGGCGACGTTATACGATATGCCGCCAGCCTTATTGATGTTGCGCCGCCGACACCGCAAACCCTTGAAGAAGCGAATCTCAGCCCAATGGCGCAAAGCTTTTATGTCTCACGCCGCAAGGTCGGATCACGCGTCATAAAACCCGAACTGGGTCTAGAACTCTTGTATCCTGATTATGAAAGCGGCTTGCGCGCCATCCTGAGTGCAGAACAGAAAGGTGATGGCCAGACTATTTAGCCAATCACCGGATCAAGGCTATTATCCGTATAACGCTGTGCCATGCCTGCCAATGAGATTGGCTGAATACGTGCAGCGTTGCCTGCTGTACCAAACCGTTCAAAACGGTCAATACATAGGGCTTGCATTGCCTCCATCGCAGGTTTCAGCACTTTACGTGGATCAAATTCAGCACGGTTTTCGGTCGTTACCTTGCGCATCGCGCCCAGCATGGCTAGTCGGCAATCAGTGTCGATATTGACCTTGCGCACACCATGTTTGATGCCACGCTCAATTTCGGCCACTGGCACACCCCATGTTTGCGGCATTTCACCACCATGCGCATTAAAAATATCTTGCAATTCTTGCGGTACGCTTGAAGAGCCATGCATCACCAGATGAACATTAGGAAGCCGCCGGTTGATTTCTTCAACCACATTCATCGCCAGAATATCACCATCTGGTTTACGGGTGAACTTATAGGCACCATGGCTTGTTCCCATGGCAATGGCCAGCGCATCAACTTTGGTCTGAGCTACAAAATCTACAGCCTGTTCAGGATCGGTTAGGAGCTGATCTTCGGATAATTTACCCGTTGCGCCATGCCCATCTTCTTGATCGCCTTCACCTGTTTCCAGCGAACCAAGCACGCCAAGCTCACCTTCGACCGAAGCCCCGGCATAATGTGCCATGTCGGTAACGCGTCGGGTGATATCCAGATTATATTCATAGCTAGCTGGCGTCTTGCCATCAGCTTCTAACGATCCATCCATCATCACCGACGTGAAGCCATATTGAATAGCTGTCATGCATGTCGCTTCATTATTGCCATGATCCTGATGCATACAGACCGGAATATGCGGATACATTTCAGCCAGCGCCTTGACCATCGCTTGCAACATAATATCGCCAGCATAAGCGCGCGCGCCGCGACTTGCCTGAATGATCACAGGTGCATCAACTTTATCGGCAGCTTGCAGGATCGCCAAACCCTGTTCCATATTATTAATGTTGAAAGCTGGTACGCCGTAGCCATGTTCAGCAGCATCATCAAGAAGCTGTCGCAGGGAAATCAACATTGTATCTAATCTCCGATTAGGTGTAGCTGTTATGAATGATAGCCGATTATAACGTCAACTTCATTCATTGATCCAAAAATAAATGGAATTCGCTCATGTAAATTTTGAGGTTGTTTGTCCAGAATGGCATTTGTACCGTCAGTGGCCTTGCCACCTGCCTGTTCAACAAGCATCGCCACAGGATTTGCTTCATAAACCAGCCTGAGCCGGCCTTGTGCATAGCCATCACGCTGATCAGCTGGATACAGAAACACCCCGCCTCGGCGAAAAATACGCCATGCATCCGCAACAAGCGAACCCACCCAGCGCATATTATAGCTTTGTTGTAATCTACCCGCACGACCATCGAGACAATCATCAATATAGGATTTTACTGGTGCATGCCAATGCCAATGGTTTGAGGCGTTAATGCCAAATTCATGCGTATCAGCGGGAATGACTACCTGCCAATCCATATCACAGAAACAACCGTCATCATCCATCTGGAAGGCCATCACACCATCACCCAGTGTCAATAACAAGGTTGACTGTGGGCCATAAACAAAAAACCCAGCCGCAAGCTGGTTACGTCCGCTTTGTAAGGTACCGCCCGAAACCGGCATGATCGAAAAAATTGTGCCGATCGAAACATTCGTATCGATATTTGAAGAACCATCAAGCGGATCACTTGCGACAATCAGCGACCCTTGTTCGTGAAGCGGTATCGGCGCATCCTGTTCTTCGGACAGATAGATCGCCACCCCCGCATTGCGCAACTGCGCCGTAATCAGTTCATCAGCCAGAACATCAAGTGCCTTTTGATCGTCACCATCAGCATTTGCACTACCTTTAATGGCACCAAGATTAGCCGCCTTATCAGGTGTCCGGATCAGTCTGGAAATTGCCGCCGCCGCCGCCGCCAGCCCACTCACCGCACGGGCGACATCAGCATATATATCTGATTGTTCGGCATGCTGTTTTAAGACGGCATCAAGGTCCGGCATCAATCTCTCCTATTCAATAAAATACGCCCGACACCAATTAGTGCCGGGCGTATGATGTTCAATCTAGCCATCTAGCCTATTCACGATTTCCAAACAAACGCAGGATGAACAGGAACATATTGATAAAATCAAGATACAGCATCAAAGCACCAAAAATTGATTTTTTGCCTGATTCTTCAGCGCTGTCACCAGCCATATACATTGACTTGATGCGCTGGGTGTCCCATGCGGTCAAACCAGCAAAGATCAATACGCCTGCAACTGAAATCACAAATTCCAGCTGGGTTGATGCCATAAAAATATTCACCACGGATGCGATAATCAGGCCAAAAAGACCAATTACCATAAACGAACCCATTGCAGACAGGCTTCGTTTTGTTGAATATCCGTAAAGGCTAAGACCCGCAAAAGCACCAGCCGTAATAAAGAATGCCCGTGCCACACTTGCCCCTGTATAGACAAACAGGATGGACGCAAGCGACAGCCCCATCAAAGCGCCATAAATGTAGAACATGTTCCGCGCTTTGGTCGCCGACATTGCATTCATGCGCGCTGAAAGCCAGAAAACCATGCCAAGCGGTGCCAGCATAACCACCCATTTTAAAGGTGTGCCGTAAACCATTTGGCCAATTGCTGGAACGGTCATGACCGCCCATTTCATGGCAAAAGCAAAAAAGCCTGTCAGCAACAATGCTGTGGTCATGTGATTATACACGCCAAGCATGTAGCTACGCAGTCCGGTATCAATTTGCGCGGATTGTGCCGCGGCTGTATTCATAAATCTGTTGTCTTGCATTTTGTTACCCCCAAAATGGTCAGAGTGTGATTAGAAGATAGTCATCCGAACGGCTATTATCAAGATATTAAGCCGATGCTGATTCAGTTGTTTTTGGTTTCTTTTCACGCGGCGCGCGCTGGGACGCTGATTTCAACTGTCCACAAGCTGCAAGAATGTCACGGCCACGTGGTGTACGCACCGGCGATGCATAGCCAGCCTTTAAAACACGCTTGGCAAATGCCTCAATTCGGTCATCCTTGGAACAGACATATGGACTCCCTGGCCACGGGTTAAACGGGATCAGATTCAGCTTTGACGGTATGCCTTTTATAAGAGCCAGAAGCTGGCGGCAATCTTCATCACTATCATTAACACCGTCCAGCATAACATATTCCCACGTTATCCGGCGCGCATTCGAAAGCCCCGGATAATTACGACATGCTTCAATTAACGCGTCTAGCTTGTATTTGCGGTTGATTGGAACCAGCTCATCACGCAATTCGTCACGTGTTGCGTGCAGCGAGATTGCAAGATTTACACCCAGCTCTTCGCCAGCGCGTTTGATTTCGGGCACCACACCTGATGTTGATAGTGTGATTCGGCGCTTTGACACCGCGACACCTTCACCACTCATGATGATACGCATAGCTTCAGCAACATTTTCATAATTAAAAAGCGGTTCACCCATGCCCATCAATACAATATTTGTCAGCCGCCGCCCATCGCGTCCAGCTGGCCAGTCTGCCAATTCATCCATTGCCAGCATGACCTGACCACAGATTTCGTCAACTGTCAGATTGCGCACCAGCTTCTGAGTTCCCGTATGGCAAAAGCTACAGGTCAGCGTACAGCCAACCTGTGACGAAATGCACAAAGTACCGCGCGTCTTGTCCGGAATATAAACCGCTTCGGCTTCGTTACCATCCGGAAAGCGCAACAACCATTTTATTGTCCCGTCTTTTGAATTCAAACGTTGTGAAACTGCCGGACGATCCGCTTTATACATTGCAGATAATTGTTCACGAACAGGCTTGCCAAGATCAGACATTTCATCAAAATTTGTCAAACCATGCCGCCACACCCAGCGCCATATCTGCTTAGCGCGAAACTTCGGCAGGCCAATCGCGGTGATTTGTTCTTCAAGTGCCGCTTGTGAAAGCCCAAGCAGATTTATGCGTTGGTCGGCATCAGAAACAGGCGGCAAGGTCTGATCGGTCACTTGCAGGTCTTATCTATAATTGACTTTGTTTTGGTGAAACCAGACAGTAAATAAGTATCTGTAGTAACGGTTCCACGGCTTGACGTGCCAATGATTGACATTTTCGTACCCCGTTTCATTGCCGTAATCATCGCATCGTCATCTTCTTCGCTTTCGGCATAGGCACGATCTTCGATTGTGAACAGGGTAAATTTGCGATTGTCAATTTTGACCGTTACATCCGATTGTTTCTTATAATTGTAACCAGCAATGACCTGAACAACATTGCGCTCAGCCTTGCCTGGCCCATGCGAAACAAAAACGCGCGTTTCACCTCGGTTCGCTGGGTCATATTTACCAGCGCTTTTTTTCGGTGCGCTACTGATGAAACAAACACGAACACCATTATCATTATAGCGATAGGCACCCCAATCTTTTGAGACCAGCATTTCAATCGGCTCTGATGCTGCTATCGATGGTGTGACTCCAATTAGAAATATACCGATAAACGGCACCAGCCACAGCATCCTAAAAAATTGTTTAGTCCCTATATTCATCTTTTCCGATATCCCCGTAACCTTTGTTAGCATGGCTGACTATGTTAATTGGCGCATTACATAGTTCAATTATGGCCAAATTAGTGATCTTCAACAGGCAAACACCCGTATGTTAACACATAATTTACATCGTGTGTTTTACGGCAGGTAGCAGAGCGATGCAAAGATTTTCAGAACCAAACCTCTAAAAAGCCACAACTCAGTCTTTGATAACCAGCTATATGGCAAACTATTTCATAACCTACCGCTTGATAGCTTAGGGAATTCTGGCAAGCAACGCCTGTACAGATGGCATGATACGTCGGGTTATCTCCCGAATCCCTGACTCATTTGGATGCATCCCGTCACCAAGATTCATGTCCGGTACCATTGCAACGCCATCAAGAAAAAATGGGTAAAAAACAATATCACCGCGCGCCGCAAGACGCGTATAGGATTGATCAAATGCGTTGACATAATCAGTGCCAAAATTTCTAGGTGCCTGCATTCCCGCCAAAAGAACAGCTATATTTTCGGCCTGAAACCGATCAATAATCGCTTCCAGATTACGGTAAGTCGCTTCAGGATCAAGACCACGCAGCAGATCATTCCCCCCCAGCACGATGATTGCCGCATCAGGATTATCAGCTAATGACCAATCAAGCCGCGCCAAACCGCCTGCTGTTGTATCACCCGACACCCCTGCATTGATAACCGTTACAGCAACACCGTCTTGCAAAAGCGTCTGTTCCAACATCTCCGGAAAAGCCTTGCCTTGCGGCAAACCGTGACCCGCCACTAACGAGTCTCCCAATACCAAGATACGTGCCGGCGCTTGGTCTGCTAGTGCTGGTTGTTTCAGGCCAAAAACAAAGCTTGTGACTAGCACAAATGCAAACACCAGAACCGACTGGTAAAAAAAGCGTGGATAGTGATTGATAAAGCCCAAATTCAACACCATATCTCTAGTCTGATAAAAATAGATAGGCCGCTAAGCCTGTCTGCCATGTAATTGCTATGAGGAGATGGGGGTTCAAAGCGTGATTGTCCAGAGCTTCATGTAACGGCAGTTCAACGCACCGCTGTCACGATCCGGCACTCAAGCACAATCGAGCCCACTCACCGCGCCATAAAATTAATATCAATCATCAAATACCCAATTATTAAAGAACGCCCAAGGAAGTCATATGACCAATCTACAGGACAACAAAGCCACCATCAACACCAAGCCGGTGATTGACCTGGACAATGCACAACTTAGCTTTGGTGAAAAAGCCAAGCGGGTTGATGTTTTAAAAGGGATAACGTTGCGCATTGAAGCTGGTGAAACAGTCGGCGTCCTTGGGGCAAGTGGCGCTGGTAAAACAAGCCTTTTGATGGTCATGGCTGGATTGGAAAATGTTACTGACGGCACAATTGCGCTAGCTGATTATAATATAACAAATATGCCTGAAGATGCATTGGCTGCATTGCGTCGTGACAAGGTCGGCATAGTATTTCAGGCATTTCGTCTGATCGCGTCAATGACTGCCTTGCAGAATGTTTCGATTCCCCTTGAGCTGGCTGGCAACATCGATGCTACGGCACGCGCAAGCGCGGCCTTGGAATCAGTTGGTCTTGGTCACCGACTTCATCATCTGCCTGATCAAATGTCAGGGGGGGAACAGCAACGCGTGGCGATTGCCCGTGCGATTGCACCCAACCCACGCATCCTGTTAGCTGACGAACCTACTGGAAATCTGGATAGTACAACCAGTGAAAAAGTTATAAAAACTCTATTTGAAAGTGCCGCTAACGCAGGCGCCGCCTTGGTGTTGGTAACACATGACGCCAGCCTCGCAGCGCGATGTAGCCGGATCATTCAGATTGAAGATGGAAAGCTTGCTGCCGATAGCAAACAGAAAAATGCAGGCTGAAACCATGGCATCCAAAACAGAACATTCTATTGAAGATAGCTCAACAAGCTGGACGCTTGCCTGGAGATTTGCCCGCCGTGAAATGCGCGGTAGCTTGCGCCGATTTCGTGTGTTTTTGGGTGCTTTACTTCTAGGCGTCGCTGCCATCGGAACTGTTGGTTCGATTGCGGATGCCATGCGCAATGGCATTTCTAATAATGCGCGTGTTTTACTTGGTGGTGATATTGAGCTTAGTAGTCGGCACACGCCACCTGACGCCGACATTATATCTATGGCAGAAGAATATGGCACTATTTCGCATATCGTTCAGATGCGTGCGATGCTGCAAGGTGGCGATCGGCGAAAGCTTGTCGAACTAAAAGCGGTGGACGATAAATGGCCATTGATCGGCAACGCCGTAATTGAAGGCGCACCATCATTGAAAGTGGCATTGGCAGATGGTGGAATTGTAGCAGACCCATCCCTATTACGTTCACTTGGTCTGGCCATTGGCGATGAAGCACGCCTTGGCGACATGAATGTCCGTATCGCGGGAAATCTGATCACCGAACC